>JBKHWY010000447.1:0-4182 GCA_046566285.1 Gammaproteobacteria bacterium
GGCCATGCCGGCGCCGGAAGCCGAATTCGAGGCGCTGCGCACCAGGGCGCGCGCCCACCTGGCCGCGTTCGACACGGCGGCGCGCCGCCACGGGGCCGATTCGGTCGAGCAGCGCGTGCTGGACGAGGACACCCGCGCCGCCCTGCTGATGGAATCGCGCTATGCGGATCTCGTGGTGACAAGCCAGGAGCCGCTCGCCAATCCGATCCGTGCATGGGCGGAGGGCTCGGCGCTGCCGGCCTACCTGGCGCTGCATTCCGGCCGCCCGGTGCTGGTGGTGCCGCAGCGCGCCGTCGAGCAGCGCAAGGGCGCCTCCGGCTGACGGCACGATCGCATCGGCGCAGGACCGGACGGGCGCGCCGCGGCGCGCCCTCACCTTCGCCCTGCCGCTGCTGCAGCGTGCGGCGATGGTGCGCCTGCTGCTGATCAATCCGAACCCCCTGCTCGACAGCCTGGGCGAAGAGCCGGGCGCGGACATGGCGGTGTACCTGGCCCGCCACGGCGTGCCCGTCGAGGTGATGGCGCATTACACCGACGTGCCGGTCGGCGACGCGCTGGAGACGCTGGCGCGCGACAGCGACGCCAGCCTGATCGTCGCCGGCGCCTACGGCCACACCCGCCTGCGCGAAGTGGTGCTGGGCGGCGTCACGCGCACCCTGCTGGGGCGCTCAGCGCTGCCGCTGCTGCTGGCCCACTAGGCTGCCTTGGCGCGCAGGCGGCGCCAGCCCAGCACGACGCCGCTGGCCGCCAGCGCGGCGCCCAGCAGGCACAGTCCGGCCGTCAGCAGGTCCCAGAACGGCCGGGCGCGCGTGAAGACGCTGAAGTCCATCCGGTGCAGGCCGTTGAACAGCCAGCGGTTCCACTTGCCATTGCGGTCCGCATGGCCCGCCAGCTCGCCCGTGTGCGGGTCGATGTAGAACGTGGTCTCGTCAAGCAAATCGAAACGCGCGCGCAGCACGGGAAAATCCACCTGCTTGTGGTGGCCGTAGTAGAACGCGTCCGCTTCCTGCAGCAGGTCGAGCGCCGCCAGGTGCGCGTTCGGGCGCAGGGCGGCGATCGCCCCGGCCAGCACGGCGGGCGCAATGCGCCCCGTGGCCTGGCCGTTGGCGTCGACCAGCTGGCTGCCGCTGCGGGTGAGCAGGCGCAGGTAGGGCTGGCCACCCACCCGCTTCCATTCCACTTCCACGGCCTGGGCGGCGGAGGGAACCGGGAGCGACAGTGCCTGCGTGTCGAGGGTCCCGCCCGCAAAGGCCGCGCGGTCCGCCGCCGTGATGCCGGGCGAATCGAGCCAGTTGAACGGCGTGACCGACAGCCAGCCGCTGAACAGCCAGGTGATGGTGACGCTGCCGGCGGCCAGTCCCAGCCAGTGGTGCCAGGCTTTCCAGCCCCGGTACGGCGAGCGCCGTCCGGCCGCGTAGCGGGTCCGCAGGCGCAGGCGCTGCAGGCCCAGCACCATGCCCGTCACCGCCAGCAGCAGCGCGCTGGCCGAGCTCCACATGACGACCTGGCGCCACGGTTCGCGCTGGGCGCGCAGGGGCTTGAAGTAAATCCAGTGCAGCACCGACCCCACCCAGTTCCAGCCACGCTCGGCGCGGGTGGTGTCGCGCACCAGTTCCCCAGTGCGGCTGGAGACGTACAGCACAGTGCCGCCATCGTCCTCCAGCGTCAGCTTCCACAGGGGCCGGTGGGCGTCCAGCCGGCCGAAGGTCCACTGGTCCAGCTCGACCGCCTCGCTGTGCGCGGCAGTGCCGGGCGCCACCCATGCCGCCAGCCGTGCGTCCACCTGCACAGGCCGGCCATCGTCGGCCCAGGCCGAACGCCACTTGCTCCCCTCCAGGAAGTGGTAGGCCGGGCGCCCTGCCACCAGGTTCAGGCGCACGGCGGCCGGTTCGCCCGCGCCGTGGAGAGCGTCCCACGCCTGCGCGGCCGTCAGGCGCACGGCGCGCGGGTCGATGGGCGCCAGCGCCGCGATGCGTTCGGCCTCGGTAAGTTCCGGATACGGCACATACATCATGACGATGCCGGATCCGAACCAGAGCAGCACGACGAGACCAATGGCCACGCCGAGCCAGCGGTGCAGCAAATGCAGTTGACGCTTCACCTGGACCTAGAACTTCGCTTGCAGCGTCAGTTCCGCATGGCGCTGTTCGCCCAGCAGGACCTGGTTGTCGGTGTAGGCGGTGGTGGCATAGACTCGGTCGCCCAGGTTGCGCACATTCAGCTGCAACTGGAGATTTGGCGTCAGCGCATACGCGAAGCTGGCGTCCAGCGTCGTGTAGCCGGGCAGCGCGATGGCATTGGCGTTGTCGGCGAAACGCTTGCCCACGTAACGCGCGCCGGCGCCCGCGCGCCCGCTGCCGGCGCGGTAGCCCAGCCACAGATTGGCGCTGGCGGCCGGCACGTTGGGCGGGCGCTTGCCCGCGCGCGAGACGTTCCCGCCTTCGAACAAGGTGTCGTACTGCGCATCGGTCCAGGCGGCGTTGGCGTCCAGGCGCCAATGGGCGGCCAGGCTCGCGCTGCCGCTCAGTTCCACCCCGCGCGAGGATTGCGCGCCGCCCTGGATCGACAGCGCCGGGTTGGCCGGGTCGCGCGTGATGATGTCGTCCTTGCGGATGCGGTACACGGCCGCGCTCCACTCGGCCGCGCCGTCGGCCACGGACTGCTTGAAGCCCGCTTCAAGCTGGCGCGCACGGGTCAGGTCGAAGCGGCTGCTGGCCAGGTTCAGCGACAGGATGCTGGCGACCGGATCGCTGCCGGTCGAGGCTTGCGCATACAGGGACGCACCCGGCGCCACGTGCCAGGTGGCGCCCAGGCGCACGGCGGTGGCCGACAGGGTGGTGTCGAATCCGGCCGCGCCAAGGAGGCTGGTGCGCCCCACCCGGTAGCGGTCGTGGCGCACGCCGGCCAGCAGCACGGCCTGTTCGCCCAGGCTGAACGCGTCTTCCAGGTACACGGCATGGGTCGTGGTATCGGTCTTGAAATTGGGACGGGTTGGGTCGGGGCTGGCGAACACGCCCGGATCGAAGCCGGTCGCCTTGACCGTCGAGCTGCCGCCATAGGGCGAATTGTTGATGTGGGTGAAGTTGATCAGGGCCGCTTCCCAGCCGGCGACGATGCGGTTGGCGCCCCCGTCCCAGCGCGCTTCCAGGCGGTTGCCGGTCTGCTCCTGGCGGTGGCGGATCTCGATGTAGTCGCTGCGCTCGACCGTGCCGCCGGCCGGATCGTACAGGTAGCTCTCCGCATTGCGCCAGTGGCGGCGCGCCTTCAGGTACGCCAGTTCGTCGCTGACCGTGAGCTGCGGCGAGACGCGCCATTGCAGGCGCGCCACCGCCTTGTCGTCGACGTACTCGATGACGGCGTCGGCGACATCGTAGTTCCGCTCGCGCAGTGCGGCGTCGATGCGGCCGGCGTTGAGGGGCGTGCCGAAGTAGCGGATCGGCTGCTGTTGGGCGTGATCGAGCTGGAAGTCCACCTCCACCGAGGCGCTGGGCGTCCAGCGCAGGCTGCTGAGGACCTTGCCGCTGCGCGCTTCGCCGCGGTCGATGAAGCCGTCGCTGCGGCTGGCATAGGCATCGATGCGGTAGGCGCTGCGCTCGCCCAGCGCGCCGGTCGCGCCCACGCCCGCGCGCAGCGCGGCGCCGCCGCCGATGCCCGCCAGCGCCTCGACCGAGGATTCGCGCCGGGGCGTCTTGCGCACGGCATTGATGGTGGCGCCGGTGGTGCCGCTGCCGTGCACCACCGACCCGGGCCCGCGCAGCACCTCGATGCGCTCGTAGCCCCACGGGTCGGACGGATAGGTGGTCGTGCCGGCGCCCACCAGCAGGCGCACGCCGTTTTCCAGCACGGCGACCGAATTGTTCTCGGTGAAGCCGCGCGCCGAATAGGCGATGCCGTTGCCGGGCGAGCTGATGTCGGTCAGGCCGGTGGTGCGGGTGATGGCATCCTTGAACTGCAGGTCGCCGCGCGCGGCGATGGTGGCGCCGCTGAGCGACTCGACGCTGGCCGGGGTGTCGGCGCCCGACAGGCCCAGTCGGCTGGCGGTGCTGCCGCTCTGTGCCAGGCCGATGCCGGCCGGGTCAACGTCGCCATGGACGGTCACAGTGGGGAGGGTCTGCTGGGACCAGGCCAGCGGGCTGGCCAGGGCCGCAATCAGGGCGGCGGTGGTGCGGGGGCGAAGTGTCA
>JBKHWY010000448.1:0-3912 GCA_046566285.1 Gammaproteobacteria bacterium
CTTCTGCATCATCCCCTCCTTGCGCGGCGATCTGGTATCGCGCCCCGCCGCCGACGTGCTGCGCGAAGCGGAAAAACTGGTCGCAGCCGGCGTGAAGGAGCTGCTGGTGATCTCGCAGGACACCAGCGCCTACGGCGTGGACGTCAAGTTCCGTTCGGGCTTCTGGAACGGCCGCCCGGTCAAGACCCACATGACCCAGCTGGTCGAAGCGCTCGGCCAGCTGGCGGCGCAGTACGGCGCCTGGGTGCGCCTGCATTACGTGTACCCGTACCCGCACGTGGACCAGGTGATCCCGATGATGAGCGGCGGCCATGTGCTGCCTTACCTCGACATCCCGATGCAGCACGCCCACCCGGACGTCCTGAAGCGCATGAAGCGCCCGGCCAGCGGCGAGAAAAACCTCGAGCGCATCCAGGCCTGGCGTGCGATGAATCCGGACCTGACCATCCGCTCGACCTTCATCGCCGGCTTCCCCGGCGAGACGGAAGCCGAGTTCGAATACCTGCTGGACTTCCTGAAGGAAGCGCAGATCGACCGCCTGGGCTGCTTTGCCTATTCGCCGGTCGAGGGCGCGACCGCCAACGAGCTGCCCAACCCGGTGCCGGACGAGGTGCGCGAAGAGCGCCGCGCGCGCGTGATGCTGCTGCAGGAAGAGATCTCGGCCAAGCGCCTGCAGGCCAAGGTCGGCAAGACCCTGCGCGTGCTGGTGGACGAAGTCAACGCGCGCGAAGCGATCGGCCGCTCGGCCGCCGACGCGCCGGAAATCGACGGCGTCGTGCACATCAAGCGCTCGCTGGTGCCGGGCAAGAAGCTGACGGTGGGCGAGTTCGCCGAGGTCACCATCACGAAAGCCGACGCCCACGACCTGTGGGCCTCGGTGGCCTGACCCGCGCACGGACACGCAAGGACACGCGAATGAAGAAGCCGGAAGCCACGCTCGCCACCCAGACTTCGCTGATCCACAACGAGTACCGCCCGCCCGAGGGCTTCGGCGCCTTGCCGGTGCCGATCCACCATGCCTCCACGGTGCTGTTCAAGGACGTGGCCTCGATGCGCGCGGGCGCCTGGCAGAACAAGCAGGGCTATACCTACGGCCTGCACGGCACCCCGACCACCTTCACGCTGGAGGCGCGCATCGCGGCCATCGAGGGCGGCCAGCACTGCCTGCTGGCGCCCAGCGGCCTGGCCGCCATCGCGATGGTTGACCTGGCGCTGCTCAAGACGGGTGACGACGTGCTGTTGCCCGATAACGTCTACAACCCCAACCGGGAGCTGGGGCGCTGGCTGTCGGCCGACTTCGGCATCACGGCGCGCTACTACGACCCCTTGATCGGCGCCGGCATCGCCGAACTCATTCAAGACAATACAAGGCTGATCTGGACCGAAGCGCCCGGCTCGGTGTCGATGGAGGTGCCGGACCTGCCGGCCATCTGCGCGGCGGCCCATGCGCGCGGTGTGCTGGTCGCGCTGGACAATACCTGGTCCGGCGGCCTGGCCCTGTGCGGCTTCGACGTGGGCGTGGACATCGTCATGCAGGCGCTGACCAAGTACCAGTCGGGCGGCTCGGATGTGCTGATGGGTGCCGTGGTCACGCGCGAGAAGGCGCTGATCGACCGCATCGCGCTGTCGCACATGCGCCTGGGGATGGGGGTGGGGCCGGACGACGCCTACCTGGTGCTGCGCGGGCTGCCCAGCATGAAGCTGCGCTTCGAGGCGCACGACGCGGGCGCGCGCAAGGTGGCGCAGTGGCTCAAGACCCGCCCCGAAATCAGCAAGGTGCTGCACCCCGCCTTGCCCGATTGCCCGGGCCACGACATCTGGCGACGCGACTTCAGTGGCGCGGGTGGGCTGTTCTCGGTGTTGTTCGACCCGCGCTACAGCGAAGCACAGACTGACCGCTTCGTCGACAGCCTGGCGCTGTTTGGCCTCGGCTACAGCTGGGGCGGAGCGCACAGCCTGGTGATGCCATACCGGATCCAGGCCATGCGCCGCAACTGGCCGCACCAGGGCATCCTGGTGCGCTTTAACATCGGCCTGGAAGACGCCGGCGACCTGATCGCCGACATCGAGCAAGCCCTGGGCACGCTGGACCTGCCGCTCTAGTTGCGGCTACACCGGCATCGCCTTGTTGCTGTTCAGGTCAAGGAAACCGCGGATCAGGCGGTAGGCTTTCCACACCCAGGCCAGCGCCCAGATGGTCCAGGCGATCGGTATGCCGATCAAGAGCAGGCCGAGGGTCACCATCACCAGCCCGCCAATCGTCATCCACAGGGCGTAATACCAGAACGAGCGGATCATCCAGGTATGGTGGCTGTACACCAGCGTGCCCGCCGTTTCCGGCCGCTTGGAATAATTGAACAGCACCGGCAGGATCGACAGCAGGCCGAGCGAGAGCACGAAGGTGGCGCCATGCACGAAATACAGCATGCGCGCGGTGTTCTTTTCGTCCTCGATACGGCGGTCCATCACCAGTTCTTGCGACATGATCTTCTCCCGTGAGTGCCTGCGCCGGTGCGCACGATGTTGATTTTTATTCTATCAGGAGTGCGCTTTGGCCCACGCCACGATACCGCCCGCATCCATGGCGCCGGCCTGGCGGGCCACTTCCCGGCCGCCCTTGAACAGCGCGAGGGTGGGGATGCTGCGGATGTTGTAGCGCGCGCCCAGGTCGCCATTGGCGTCGGTGTCCACCTTCAGCAGCCGGAAGGCGGGCTCGAGCCGCTGCGCCGCCTGCTGGTAGGCCGGGGCCATGCTGCGGCAGGGGCCGCACCAGGGCGCCCAGAAGTCGACCAGCACGGGAATGTCGTTGCGTTCGATGTGCCGGGCGAAACGGGCGCTGGTCGCATCCAGGGGCTTCTGCATGAAGAGTTCGCGCGTGCATTTGCCGCACACCGGCGCATCAGGCAGGCGCTCGCGCGCCACGCGGTTGACGGCGTCGCAGTGCGGACAGACGATGTGAAGGGGGGCGCTCATGGTCAGGTTCCTCCGATTGGGTTGGCAATCATGTATGGGGCGCCGGCGTGAACACAAGGGCGACCCAAGCCAGCCGTACGACCTGCGCGTGAACCGCCCGCTACACTTCTAGCCATGAACTCAACATGTGCACCTCAGGGTATCCTGCGCATCGGCTGCGCCGGCTGGACCATCCCGAAGATCTCGTCCGCAGCCTTTCCCGCAGAAGGCAGCCACCTCGAACGCTACGCCCGCGTGCTCAATGCGGTGGAAATCAACTCATCGTTCTACCGCCCGCACCAGGTGAGTACCTATGCACGCTGGGCCGCCAGCGTGCCGGACGACTTCCGCTTCTCGGTCAAGCTGCCGAAAACCATCACCCACGAGGCGCGTCTGGCCGACATCGATGCGCCGCTGGCGCAGTTCGCGGGCGAAGTGGCGGCCCTCGGTGAGAAGCTGGGCTGCATCCTGATCCAGCTGCCGCCCAAGCTGGCCCTTGAGGTGGCGGTGGCCGACGCGTTTTTCGAGAAGATGCGCGCGGCGCTGCCGGTCCAGCTGGTCTGCGAAGCCCGCAACGCCAGCTGGTTCGGGGAAGAGGGCACCGAACTGCTGCGCCGCCACGGCGTGACGCGGGTGATCGCCGATCCGGCCAAAGGCCAGCCGGGCGAACATGTGCCGACCACGCAAACGATCTACGCGCGCCTGCACGGCTCGCCGCGCATCTATTATTCGCCGTACGAGACCGCTTACCTGGAACAGCTGGGGCGCGACATGGCGACCCATGCGCACGCCGGACGTGACGTCTGGGTCATCTTCGACAACACGCTGTCGCCCACCTTCATGGACGAGGTGTTGACAGCGCGGCGTGCAGCGGGGATGGCGGGTCCGCCGGCGGCATCGACAGGGTGAACAGGCGGCGATGCTGGTTATGCTGCTCTTCCAGGCCGCGCCGGAAGTTCG
>JBKHWY010000448.1:3922-4181 GCA_046566285.1 Gammaproteobacteria bacterium
CCTGGGCCAGCTTCAGTCCCCGTTCGAGGCGCTTGGCGAGGGCGACATTGTCCCGCCTGACCCAAAAGTACAGGGGCATCTCGTAGTACAGCATCAGGCTGTTTTCGATGGTCAGCCCGCGGTTTTCCGGCATGGCGGCTTCCGCCCATACTTCGAACAGCCCGCGCGGAAAGTAGTCGAAACGCTTTACCGCGAGCATGGCGAACAAGGACGAGCGCTTCAGGCTGGTGACCACGGGCAGCCCGCTGGCCTGCAACAC
>JBKHWY010000449.1:0-4180 GCA_046566285.1 Gammaproteobacteria bacterium
CCTTGATGGACTGGAAGTCGCCGGTATCGGCCACGACGGTGGTGTACTGCTTGAGCTGCTCGAGTTGGTTCATGGGGGTGTCCGGTGGTTGTGCGGAGTGGGCTGTGGGCGCCATTGTACCCAAGAAGGTGTCCCATACCCCAAGATGCCACCCGGTTCGCATACACCTCCGCACTAAAAAAATCGTCATTCTGGCGAAGGCCAGAATCCACAGCGCATTCAGTCAGTGGCACGGTTCCACTCTGAGCAAGCGCGCTATGGGCCCTGGCCTTCGCCAGGGCGACGGTTTCAAAGCTAGCGATGAGAAAAACGATCCAGCAGCGCCCGGCTCAACCAATAAACGAATCAAACTGCAAATCGAACTCCTGCAGCGCCTTCTGGGCGTTCTGCATCTTGCGGCGGAAGTCCGGTCCGCGCTGCAGCGCCAGGCCCACGGCCAGCACGTCGATCACCACCAGGTACGCCAGGCGTGCGGAAATCGGCGTGTACGGGTCGGTGTTGAACACCAGGTCGATGGGAATGAGCACCGTGGCCAGGTCGGCCAGCGGGGTGCCGGACGGCGCCAGCACGATGACGTCCGCGCCGCCGCGCCGGGCCAGCTTCACCGAGCGCACCAGCGCCGGGCTGTTGCCGCGCTGGGAGATCGCCACCACCGCGTCGCCTTCGTGCAAAAGCGCGGCGGCGATCGAGTGGATGTTCGGGTCGGCATACGCGACCGTCGGCACGCCCGAACGGAAGAACTTGTGCTGCGCGTCCGAGGCCACGATGCCGGACGTGCCCTGGCCATAGAACTCGATCTTGTTGGCGCGCGAGAGAATGTCGAGCGCGCGCTGGATCGCTTCCGGTCTCAGGTTGTTGCGCAGGTCGAGCAGGGTGTTGATCGAGCGGCTGCAGATCTTGTTGACCAGGTCCGCCGCCAGGTCGTCCTGGGCCGGCTGCTCGTTGGCGCCGGGCAGGGCCAGCGCCAGGCCCTGGGCCAGCTTGAGCTTGAACTCGTGCCAGCCATCGTAGCCCAGCGTGCGGCAAAAGCGTACCACGGTCGGCTCGGATACCTGCGCGCTGCGGGCCAGCGCGGTGATGTTCTGGCTGACCGTGGCGGAAGGGTGCTCCAGCACCGCCAGCGCGACCTTGCGTTCGGATTTCGACAGCGAGTCGAGCTGGGTGCGGATGGAATCGAGCAGCATCGGGGCAGGCGTGACGGAATCAGTCTTCCGGCAGCGCTTCTTCGCGCCACTGCAGGCCGTCGCGGCCGATCAGCGCGCTGGCGGCGGCGGGGCCCCAGGTGCCGGCGGCGTACGGAATCGGGGCCGACTCGTCCTGCTCCCAATGGTCCAGGATCGGCTCGACCCATTCCCACGCCGCTTCCAGTTCGTCGCCGCGCTGGAACAGGGTCAGCTGGCCGCGCAGGCAGTCCAGCAGCAGGCGCTCGTAGGCATCCATGCGCGGGGCCTTGAACTGCTCGCGGAAGTCCAGTTCGAGCTCGGCTTGTTTTAAGCGCATGGAGTCGCCCGGGGTCTTGGCCATCAGGTTCATCGACAGGCCTTCGTCCGGCTGCAGGCGGATCACCAGGCTGTTGGGCTGGAAGCTGTTGTTGGGCTGGTTGAAGATCGAGTGCGGGATCTGCTTGAAGCGCACCACGATTTCAGCCAGGCTGTCGGCCATGCGCTTGCCGGTGCGCAGGTAGAACGGCACGCCGGCCCAGCGCCAGGTGTCGATCTCGGCCTTGATGGCGACAAAGGTCTCGGTGCGCGAGTGCTGCGGCGCGTCCGGTTCGTCCCGGTAGCTGGGCACGGCCTTGCCATCGACATGGCCGGCGCGGTACTGGCCGCGCACGATGTTCTGCGCCAGCGTGGTCGGGGTGAAGCGCTTGAGCGAACGCAGCACCTGCAGCTTGGAGTCGCGCACGTCGTCCGGGTTGATCGACGACGGCGGCTCCATCGCCACGATGCACAGCAGTTGCAGCAGGTGGTTCTGCAGCATGTCGCGCAGGGCGCCCGAGGTGTCGTAGTAGCCCATGCGGTTGCCCACGCCGAGCTTTTCGGCGATGGTGATCTGCACGTCCGAGATCCATTCGCGCCGCCACAGGGGTTCGAACAGGATGTTCCCGAAGCGCAGGGCCAGGAGGTTCTGCACGGTCTCCTTGCCGAGGTAGTGGTCGATCCGGTAGATCTGCGATTCGGCGAACACCTTGCCGACTTCGGCGTTGATCTGGCGCGCCGACTCGAGGTCGCGCCCGAGCGGCTTTTCCAGCACCACGCGCGAGTTCGGCGTGGCCAGGCCCACTTCGTCGAGGTTGTCGCAGATCTGCGCGAACAGGTGCGGCGGAGTGGCGAGGTAATACACGCGGGTGATGGCCGGATCGGCGCGCAGCGCCTCTACCAGCGCGCCGTAGGTCTTCACGTCGGAAGCGTTGACGGACACGTATTCCACCCGCTTGGTGAACTTGGCCCAGGCCGCATCGGTGACGCCCTTGACGTGCGGACGCGACATCTTCTCAACCGTTTGCAGGAATTCTTCGGTGCTCGACTCGGCCCGGCCGATGCAGATGATGCGCGCGCTGGCCGGCAGGTCGTTGGCGACGTCGCGTGCGTACATTGCAGGGAGCAGTTTTCGCATCGACAGGTCACCGCTGCCGCCGAAGAGAACGAGGTCGAAATCGTTAAGAGCCATAGTGTGTGATCGCAGATGAGTTGGGGCAGGAAGGATGTGTAAATTTACTACACAAATACCCCTATGCGCAAGAAATTTTACTACGCAACCGTTGGAAACGACGCGGCCGCCGGCCCCTATGGTAGGGGCGGCGGCGACAGGCGTCCAGCGTTGGGGGGCGGCTAGCGCCCGGTGCGCTCGCGCACGGCGCGCAGCTTGCCGTCGATGACGCCGGCCAGGCGGCCCAGGCGTGGGGATGCGTCGTCCAGCTCGGTCGGACCCATGCTGCGATTGCAGAAGCCCGGCGGCGTGGCCTGGCTCAGGGCGTGCAGGATGGCGTCGGCGCCGGCGTCTTCCTCGATGACGATCAGGCGTTGCTGGAACCAGGTCTCGAACTGGGTGCGGACCGTCATGTCGAGCGCGTGGTTGGGGGTGTCGCCGGCGCGTTGAACACGCTCTTCCAGCGCCTCGTACTGCTGCAGCATGGTCAGGTCGAACTGGTGGAAGGCCAGCAGTTCGTCGCTGTGGGCCAGACGCAGCGGCTTCAATGCAGCGGCCAGGGCCGCCGGGTCGCCCCGGTGACGGGCCAGGACGGCGGGCGCCCCTACGCCGGCCAGCATGATGCGCAGGCGCGCCTGCAACTGGGCGCAGCTGGTCACGATGCGCCAGCGCCGCGCCAGCTGGCGCAGCACGGCCAGCGGACCGCCCGGCGCGGGCAGTTCGGGCCACAAGGTTAGTCCGGCCGCGTAATCGTCCCAGGCTTCGCGCAGGCCGGGCGGCGGCGAGCCCACCAGCACGTGGAAGTCGGCATGCAGGCGCCGCACCAGCAGCTCGGCCAGCTGGCGCGTGCGGCGCGCCGGCACGCCGCGGTGCCGGACGACGGTGCTGATGACGGTGCCGCGATTGACTTCGGCGTCATGCGCCTGCAACCCCAGGCGCTGCCAGTTGGCCAGGCAGGCGTCCGGGTCGGCGGCCGCCAGGCCGTTCGAGCACACCAGCCGGCGCGTCTCCAGCAGGGCCGGCTCGCAGGTGCGCAGCACGTCCGGCGCGGGCAGGACCCGGTCGGCCATGGTTTTCAGGGCGAAGTCGTGCGACACCCCCATCTCGGCGGCCAGGCGGGCCACATGGGCCACGTGGGCGGGGTGCTCGTGATACGGAAAGCGCGCCAGGATGTCGCGCGTGATGAGCCCCGCGCCCAGCCAGTCGGGCACGTCGTCGTAGGGGCTGGCGGGCGTGCCCACGCCGGGCGCACCCGACTTGCCCGGGCCGGCCTCGGCCACCGCCTCGAGCAGGGCGCGCTTCAATGGCGCCGTGGCCGCCGGGCGCACCGGCGCGGCGGGCAGGGGCGCGTCGGCGCACAGGGTCGCCAGCCGCTCATGGGCCGCTTCCAGCGTCTGCACGCTGGGGAAAAAGCGCGTCACGGCGCTGTCGGCCAGGGTGCCGCGATGTGGCTTGAAGCGGCACACGAAGCCCAGCTGCTCCATCTGGCGCAGGTAGCTGGCCGGATGCGCGGCGCTGCCTTCCTCCCAGT
>JBKHWY010000450.1:0-4179 GCA_046566285.1 Gammaproteobacteria bacterium
TTCGCGCAGAAAGCCAACTCCAATACACACATCCTTCGCCTCATGAAGCGACAAGGCGCAGTGGTGGACTCGGTGTCGCTGGGTGAAATCGAACGCGCGTTGGCTGCTGGTTTTACGCCGGGCTTGCACGACGGGCACGCAGACATCGTGTTCACGGCCGATCTGCTGGACCGCGCTACGCTTGCGCGCGTGGTGGAACTCAATATTCCCGTGAACTGCGGCTCCATGGACATGCTGGACCAATTGGGTGCGGTCAACCCGGGGCACCCGGTGTGGCTACGCATCAACCCAGGTTTCGGTCACGGCCATTCCAGGAAAACAAATACCGGTGGCGAGCATAGCAAGCATGGCATCTGGCATGGCGACCTGGTACGCGCCTGCGAAAAGATCCAGTCCAACGGCCTGGCCTTGCAGGGCCTGCACATGCACATCGGCTCAGGCGTGGACTACGCGCATTTGCAGGAAGTGTGCGATGCCATGGTGAAGCTGGTAGAGGTAGTGAATGCCCAGGGGTTGGACCTGCACGCCATCTCCGCGGGCGGCGGTCTGTCCGTTCCCTACCAGGCCGGTGAACCGACGACTGATACGGCGCACTACTTTTCATTATGGGATGCAGCGCGCCATGGCGTGGAACAACTGCTGCAGCACCCAGTGAAACTGGAAATAGAACCGGGCCGCTATTTAATGGCCGAGTCCGGCGTGCTGGTCACCGAGGTACGCGCCACGAAGCAACAGGGCGCCAACCATTTTGTGATGGTGGACGCCGGCTTCAGTGATCTGGCTCGCCCGGCCCTGTACGGCGCCTACCACGGCATGGAGTTGATCCGCTCGGATGGCACAGCGGTGAATGGCCTGAAGTTGGACACGGTGGTTGCCGGACCTCTGTGCGAGTCGGGAGATGTGTTCACACAGGGAGAAGGTGGCGTGGTGTTGCACCGGTCCTTGCCGCAGGCGCAGGTGGGAGATCTGCTGGTGGTGCACGACACCGGTGCGTATGGCGCCTCCATGTCATCGAACTACAACGCACGCCCGCTGATTGCCGAAGTGCTGGTGGAAAATGGTGAGCCCCGGCTTATTCGACGAAGGCAGACGGTGGCTGAGCTGCTCGCGCTGGAAGCGATTACGTTTCAAGCGTCGTATACCAGCTTGCATACGGCGTGTTCGCCACCATGCGGCGATTGAAGTCCGGCGCACCATCGCTCCACCACACCGGTCCACGTTCACCCAGCGCGCGCTTGACGCGGTCGACAGCGGCGCGGGCGGCACGTTCCGCGACTGTATCCCCTGCCCGCTTGGCGCTGCCGACGGCGCGCCGTGCGTCCATCAATTCATCCACCAGCCGCTGGCGCTCGTCCGGCGCCAGGGCCGGATTACTGGCGCGCCACAGGCGTCCGTCGACGACGAAGTAGCGGCCATCGGGTGTGGTGGGGTGGTTTGCTTGCATAAGGCAGTGTAGCGAAGAACCGGCCCGTCAGACGACCGCGCGCATGATCCGGAACCCGTTCCCGACCCTCAAGCCATCTTTGCGTCGGTGGAAGTAGCGCGCATTGAGCTCGTCGGCGCCAAGATCGGTGAGCTCCCGAAAGCCCAGCGCGGCAAGCTCGCGGTGCAGTGCTTGAGGATCAAAATGGCTTTGCCACGGCTCCCCATCCATTTCAAATTGCTTGGCCGCGTAGTCGAAAATCAGCCGGTCGATCGGATGCAGCAAGGCTGGCGCAACCCGATAATCGAACGTGATGCTGCTGCCCTTTGGCAGCGACGCCACAACATTCAAAACGTCAAAGATGGCCTGCTTCGACAAATAGACGGTCACGCCCAGCCACGAAAAACAGCTGGGCACATCGGCCCGCCATGTCGATGCGCCCAGCGCCGACGCCAGCGCGACGGTTTCGAAATCCGCGGCCACGAATTCAACCGCCTCCTGCACCGCTAAGCCTTGTTCACGCAAAATCGATTTCTTCCAAGCCTGCGTGGCGGGGTGGTCCACTTCAAACACGCGCACCTGACTGTCGCTTGGGTGGCGTAACGAATACGTGTCCAGCCCCGCTCCCAACACGACGTACTGGCCGACGCCATCCTTCACGCTCGCCTCCAGCATGTCTTCGGCGAACCTGCTGCGGACAACAGCAGCCGCGCGTACGCCACGCGACATCGGGTCGTTGAACTGATACGGGTCCTGTTCCACCGTCTGCGCCAATGCCTTCCCAAGGATGGGCAGTGCAAACGGATCAGAAAGCACAATCGGCTCGTCCAGTAATTGGTGAACTGCGCGATGCAGGGCGACGCGATGGGCGGATTTGCTGGGCTGGCCGGACTGCATGAGGTTGACGGGTGGGGCGATCATGGCGGGCTCCTTGTGAGATCAATGGAGCGGCCACGATAAACACTCACGCAACGTCAGGGTCAAGCGCTGGCACCGCGCAGGTATCCGCGCGCCACGTCGGACAAGGCCAGCCCCGCCTGGAGAACTGGTTCGCTCTTCACCGCCAGGATCAGCTGGGCCTTGATGGCCGGATCGCGGCTGGATGCATGGTCGAGCAGCTCACCCCAGCGCTGCACCACCTCGCGAGCGCGCGCATCCTCAAACGGCACCTGATCGCGCGCCAATGCCTCGACGGCGTCATTCACGGCCTGCCAGTCCCGTTCCGGCACCAGGCGCAATTGGCCGTACTGCTCCGGTGTCAGGTATTTCAGCAATGCCGTTTTTCGGCAGTCCATGGCCGCGTCGAAGAACGCCAGGACAGCCGGATCGATCCGGCTTTTCGCCATGGCGAAGGGTTCTTGCTGGAGCATCGCATCCCAGCGCTGCAACAGATCGATGTCGCCATCCATCCATTTCAGGGACAATTCAACCCAGCGCATGCCGAGGCGCTGGGCAACGGGGGAATCGGGTGCGTGCCCATCCTGCATGGCCTGCTGCGCCTGCGCGAGCAACGGTGGCCACAGCGCTTCATCGCGCCTCCAGTTCTCGAACAGCGTCCGCAGTTCAGGGGCCGAAAAATAGCGGCCATGGGTGGCCATCAGTGCGAGGCTGGTCAGCCAGTCGCCCGATTCGGGCGGTATGGTGGAAGTGACGCGTTGTTGAATCAGCGCCAGTTGGCTGCGCAACTGCAGGACTTTTTCAATGTGCTGGTCCAGTGTCGCCAGTTCGCGCGCAATCACCTGGGGCAGCGATTGCCCCCGCTCCGCCAGCGCCTGTTGAATATCGTCCAGCGAGAGGCCGAGATGGCGCAGCGCCTGGATGGTGTGGAGGCGTTCGATGTCGGCCTCGTTGTAGAGCCGATACCCCGCCTCCGAGCGCCCGGATGGGTGAAGCAGGCCGATCTCGTCGTAATGATGTAGGGCGCGCACGGTCAGCCCGGTGCGGCGCGCCAGTTCTCCAACCTTCAGCAGCATGGGTGTTGTCGGCGCGATGTCGAGATAGTCATGTGGCCAATCATAAGGGCAAAGCGCCCGAGCCGCTCCACCGTGAGCTGCCGGCAGACTGGTTTACAATGGCCGTTTCGTTCACCTGTCGATTCGCTTCCCATGACCCCGACCACCCTCGTCCTGTTGATGCTGGCCCCTGTGCTGGTGTGGCGCGTGTACCTGCGGGTCAAGGGCATGATGGTCAGCCAGCGCTCCATCCTCTCGCGCCACTACACGGGCGTGCTGGTGTTCTTTTCGATGGTGCTGGTGGCGGCCAGCGAGACCTTGAAGAAGCCGGCGATCCTGACGGTCCTGTTGGCCAGCACGGCGGTCGGCATCGGCTGGGGCGTGTACGGCTTGCGCAAGACGCGCTTTAACAACCAGACCGAGTTTTATACGCCCCCGGCCAACCTGGGCATGGTCATCGCGATGCTGTTTTTCGCGCGCGTGATGCAGATCGGCTTCGACCTGTACATGAACAACGGCAGCAGCCCCACGCCTGCTTTCACCGACAGCCCCGTCACCATGGCCGCCGTGGGCCTGCTGGGCGGCTACTTCGGCACCTACTCGGCCGGCCTGGTGCGCTGGCGCCACGCGCTGCGCCGCCAGATCCTGCGCGGCTGATCGGCTCCTCGCTACCCTAGCCTGCCGGCCCCAGGCATACCAGCTTGCAGTCGCAGTGGGCGGCTACCAGCAGCGTGGTCTGCACAAAATGGCGCTCGCCCCACTGTGGATGGCGGAAGGTGCGCGCGCCACCTTCCCGATAGAGCA
>JBKHWY010000451.1:0-4168 GCA_046566285.1 Gammaproteobacteria bacterium
GATCGTGCAGTGGGCGAAGGTTCATGCAAAACTCCTTTAAATTCAATGGTTTGAATAGCTATAGTCGGAGGCGGTTACAATGCGCTCCAAGACGTTACGCCCGCGCTGCCTCGATGGAGCACAGCACGAGCTGGCAAGAGTTGTTAGCACTCTCTACTAACGAGTGCTAATTATAGGGAGCATACTAGCGCTTTTCAAGCCGTCGTCATGTTTATTTGCCACAGCCGTCCTGACGCAGCACAAACTGGGCCGCTTGGAAATCTCCCGGCGCCTCGGCGCTTGTGACGCATCCTGTTACCCATATTCGGTTGACTGCAAAACAGCCGCCATCCTATAGTGTTGAGATGATTTCTGAATTCCAAGAACTTTCCGATAAAGTCGACCGGCTGGCCGAGCTGGCCCATTCGCTGCGGCGCGAAAACGCCGTGCTGCGCCAGTCGAATGCACTGCTGAGCCGCGAAAACGAAGCCTTCATGGAGCGCCTGGTCGAAGCCCAGCGCCGCGTGGAAGCGCTGCTGGCCACCCTGCCGGCCGAGGAACCAGCGGCCCCTGAACCGGCACCTGCGTCGGCACCTGAGTCAATGCCCATCGTGGCCCATGTGGCGGAAGGGGAGCACGCCGAAGCCGTTCCCCAGACTGACGAGGCCGCACAATGATCCAGCTCGACGTGAACATCATGGGCCAGCCCTACCGCCTGGCTTGCCGCGAAGGCGAGGAGCGCACCTTGCGCCAGGCCGTCGCCTATCTGGACGGCAAGATGACCGCGCTGCGCGACTCCGGCAAGGTCAAGGGCAACGACCGCATCGCCGTCATGGCGGCGCTGAGCGTGGCCGCCGAATTCCTGTCGATGAAGACGCCGAACGGCCCCTTGTCAGACCTGTCGATTCTCGAAGTCAAGGAGAAAATCGCGGCGATGCACAAGGTGTTAGACGGCGCCCTCACGCCACAAGAAAATCTGTTCTGAGGGCCAATTTCGTTTGACATGCAGGCTCAGTGGAGTAAACTTCGCTGCACCCTGCGGTGTTCGCGATTGCCATATATTCCTTGAACCATTTATGTGCATCGGTTGCGGGATTGTTCGACGGGCGTGAGCGTCGCTTGTTCGATGAACCCGAAGTTGAACTACTGTGACCACCTTGAACCATCAGGTTCGGGATGCCGGCAAAGACGGCACATGCGGGGCACTTACACCATGAACGGCTGCCGGTTTTTGATCGGCGGCCGTTTTTTTTATGTCGTTTGTTTTTTACGTCTTTTCATAAGGGTTTGAATGGCTTACTGGTTGATGAAGTCCGAGCCGGATGACGTCAGTATCGATGACGTGATGGCCGCGCCGGGCCAGACGGTGGCGTGGTATGGCGTGCGCAACTACCAGGCGCGCAACTTCATGCGCGACGCCATGCGCCCCGGCGACGGCGTACTGTTCTACCACTCCAGCTGCGCCGAGCCGGGCGTGGCCGGCATCGCGGAAGTGGCCAGCACGGCCTATCCGGACGCCACCCAGTTCGATCCCGCCAGCCATTACTACGACCCCAAGGCCACGCCTGAAACCCCGCGCTGGATCAGCGTGGACGTGAAAGGCATCCGCAAGACGCGCCTGTTGTCCATCAAGGAGATGCGCGCCGATCCGCACCTTGAAAACATGCGCATGCTGCAGAAGGGCAGCCGGCTGTCCGTGACGCCGGTGGAACCGGCCGAGTGGCGCCATATCGTCTCGCTGCTCGAGGACGCGTGATGGACTGGAGTCTGATTGCCATCCTGCTGCTGATGGGCGTGGGAGGCGGCTTTGCGGCCGGGCTGCTGGGCATTGGCGGCGGCATGGTGCTGGTGCCGTTCATCACCATGATCCTCAGCGCGCGCCATTTCCCGGACGAATTGGTGGTGCACATGGCGATTGCCACCTCTCTCGGCACCATCCTGTTCACGTCACTGTCCTCGGTGCGCGCCCACCATGCGCACGGGGCCGTGCTGTGGCGCGTGGTGCGCTTGCTGGCGCCCGGCATCCTGGTCGGTTCATGGATCGGACCCTGGATCGCCAAGCAGATGAACACATCCGTGCTGGCGCTGGTGTTTGCCGTGTTCGTCGCCTTCTCGGCCACGCAGATGCTGCTGAACAAACGTCCGTCCGCCGCGCGCGATTTGCCCGCCGGGCCCGGCATGGCGCTGGCCGGCGGCGTCATCGGCGTCGTGGCGGGCCTGGTGGGGGCGGGCGGCGGCTTCATCTCCGTGCCCTTCATGACCTGGTGTAACGTGAAGATCCACAATGCGGTGGCCACCAGCGCCGCGCTCGGCTTTCCCATTGCGCTGGCGGGCACCCTGTCGAACGTGTATTACGGCTGGGGCGAGGCGGGTTTGCCGGCCTGGTCGCTCGGCTACATCTACCTGCCGGCGCTGGCCGTGATCGCGCTGGCCAGCGTGACGATGGCGCCCGTAGGTGCACGGGTCGCGCACCGCATGCCGGTGCAAAAGCTCAAGCGCATCTTTGCGTTCGTGCTCTACGCACTGGCGGGATACATGCTGTGGAAGGGCTTGCAGTAAGCCGGCGGGGCAAGCCTACTGCGCCGGACGGTCGGGCTGTTCGCCGCTGATGGCCTCGTCGATGGGCTTATCCTTGGCGCAATTCACCCGCCGCACCACCTTGTGCCCGATGGACACGTCGATGCCCGCTTCCGGTGCGTCGGTCGAGATGGAATCGCGGTTGTAGTAGATGAGGAAGGTCGCGTCGCGGGTCGGCATGACCAAGGTATAGCTGCGATAGCGCCCGAAACCGGTGCCCAGATCGATGTTCACGGCCTTGCGCGGCAGCTTGAAGGTCAGCTCCGGTTTGCCCTTCCTGCCGAAGAAATACACGAACTCGTTGTTGGCGTTCTTGCTGATCTCGACCAGTTGGCCCGTCGTGCTGGTGCAGGAAAACACCGGCTTGGCAACCGCGCTGCCGCAGGCCAATGCGGCGCAGACGGTGGTCATTGCAAGGCGCATCATGCCGCAGCCCTCGCAACGACAGGCGCATGGCCCAGGCGGTGGGTGTAGCCCATCCACATGATCACCAGCCCGGCCACGATCATCGGCAGCGACAGCACCTGGCCGGAAGTGACGGGCACGCCCGCCACGCTGATTTCCCAGTCCGGCACGCGGAAGTATTCGGTAAAAAAGCGCGCGCAGCCGTACAGGAAGGCGTACATGCCACCGACCGCGAAACGGGGCCGCTCGCGGCGCGCGTACAGCCACAGGATCACGAACACCACCAAGCCATCGACCAGCGCCTGGTAGATCGGCGACGGATGGCGCGGGCCTTGCACGCCGGGCCACAGCATGGCCCAGGGCAGGCTTGGGTCGGCCAGCCGGCCCGGCAATTCATGGTTGATGAAGTTGCCGATGCGCCCGGCCGTGTAGCCCAGGGGCACGAGCGGCGCGATAAAGTCGAGCACGTCGACCACGTTGCGCTTGGCCTTGCGGGCCCACAGCGACATCGCGATCAGCACGCCAATGAAGCCGCCATGGAATGACATGCCGCCCGTCCAGGTCTTGAAGATCTCGATCGGGTTGTGGAAGAAATAGACGGGCTGGTAGAACAGCACCTCACCCAGGCGCCCGCCGACGATCACTCCGAGCATGCCGTAGAACAGCATGTCGTCCAGGTCCTCCTTTTTCCAGCCCTGGGCGGCGATGTGCGGCTGGCGGATGCGCACCCGGCCCAGCGCAATGAACATCGCGAAGGCCAGCACGTACATCAGGCCGTACCAGTGCACAGCCAGCGGGCCGATCGAAAATGCGACCGGATTCCAGTTCGGGTGAATCAACATCTCAGCTTTTTCCTTTGGTTTTCGAGCTAGGTGGTCAAGCTTTGGTCTTCAACAGATCCAGGAAACCGCGCAGCACCGGCGAAGCATTGTCGCGCCGCCAGGCCAGTCCGGTTTCCACGTGGGGTGTGGTATCGCGCAAGGCCCGGTATTCTACGCCGGGCCGCATCAGGTTCGACACGGATTGTGGCACAAGTGCTAATCCCATGCCGGCCGACACCAGCCCGACGATGGTCTGCATCTGGATCGCTTCCTGCCCGATGGCAGGCGTCAGCCCGGCGCTGCGAAAGCAGGCGAGGATGCTGTCATGCAGGCTGGGTGCGAAGGGGCGGGGAAAGATAATCAGCGGCAGCGCGGCCACATCCCTC
>JBKHWY010000452.1:0-3856 GCA_046566285.1 Gammaproteobacteria bacterium
CCGGGGTGCTGGCGGCGGCGGCCGCCGCCGGGTTTCCGACCTGCCTGCGCACCCACGTGGACGATGCCGACAGCCTGCATGCCTCGTTCCGCCAGGGCCGCCGGCATGCGTACCTGCTGGTGTCGTTCAAGGACACCACCAATATCCCGCTCGAGCTGGTGATCGCGGAACTGCATCCGACCCAGACCGTGCTGCTCAAGGAAACCCGCGCCGACATCGACGATGGCGTGATCGCCCTCGGCGTGCTGGAATTGGGCAGCGATGGGGTGGTCGTCACCTTCAGCACGATGGCGCAGTTCGATGCCTTCTTCGCCAAGCTCGATGCGCGCAAGGCGAGCCGCTTCAATATCGAAGTGGGCGAGATCGTCAAGACCACCCACCTGGGGCCGGGTTATCGCGCCTGCATCGACACCACCCACCTGTTCGCGCCCAATGAAGGGATCCTGGTCGGCTCGACCTCGAGCGGGGGCATCCTGTGCTGCCCGGAGGTGTTCCACCTGCCGTACATGGAACTGCGGCCGTTTCGCATCAATGCCGCGTCGGTGCACAGCTATGTTTTCCAGAGCAATGACCGCACCAGCTACATCAGCGAACTGCGCGCCGGCAGCGCGCTGACCACGGTCGACCAGCACGGCAATGCCCGCGAAGTCTTCGTCGGCCGGGTCAAGACCGAGATCCGCCCGCTGATCCTGATCGAGGCGCTGTTCCCGGGCGGGCGCAAGGTCAACATCATCATGCAGGACGACTGGCATGTACGGATTTTCTCGGACCAGGCGCTGCCGCTGAACGTGACCGAACTCAAGCCCGGAGACCGGGTGCTCGGGGTGGGCGCCACGCCGGGCCGCCACGTCGGCGTCAAGGTCGACGAGCACATCGTCGAATCCTAGCCGGGCCTCCCCGCGCCCCCCGCCATCCACTGCGAAAGGCTCATGTGAACAAAGTACTCCTTACCGGGGCGACCGGCTGCGTCGGCAGCGCCCTTGCCGCAAGCTTCCTGGCCCAGTCGATCCCGCTGGTGGTGCTGTCGCGTAACGATCCCGACGGCGAGCGCACCGAGAACGCGATCCTGGCGGCGGCCACCGGCTTTGGCCTGGACATCGCCCAGGAGATGATCCAGCACCTGCAGGTGGTCAATGTGGACTTCTCCGACCTCGAACATTGCGTGCCGTCCGAGCTGGTGGCGGACGTGACGGTGGCCTGGCACTGCGCCGCCGAGATGAGCTATTCGCCCCACAAGCTGGCCTCCTCGTTCGAGGCCAACGTCGGCAATAGCACCCGCCTGTACCGCCTGCTGGCCAAGGCCGCGCCGGATCTGCAGCGCTTCTATTACGTGTCCACCGCCTACGTCGCCGGCATGCATGGCGGGACGGTGGCGGAGGTCCTGCACGGCGCGGTGCGCCTGATCAATCCCTACCAGGTCAGCAAGTGGGGCGCCGAGCATGCGCTGTACCTTGAGCACCAGGCCAATGGCGTGCCGCTGACCCTGTTCCGGCCCTCGGTCGTGGTCGGCCACCGCGCGACCGGCTGGACCGCCCGCAACGGCTTCGGCTTCTACATGTTCGCCGACGCCATGCGGGCCTGCAGCGTGGCCGGCCACGACCACCTGACGATGGCGGTGCGGCCCGAGGTGCGCGCCGACCTGGTGCCGATCGACCAGGTCGTCGCCGATGTGCTGGGGCTGACGCTGCGCGCGCCGGCGGCGCAGCCGGCGCCCTTCGAAGTGTTTCACTGCAGCGGAGGGCTGAACCTGACCACCCGCGCTTTGCTGACGCAGATTGCCGCGGCCAGCGGCTTGCGCCTGTCGTTCGGCACGCCGCTGACGACGGTGGAGCAGAAGTTCGCGCGCGCCACCGAGATCAACCTGCCGTTCGCCAATACCGAGTGGACCTTCCGGCGCGAGCGGCTCGACCGGGCCCTGGGCCGCCAGGCGGCGCCGGCGCCGCTTACGGCGGAGGTGGTGGAGCGCCAGCTGGCCTGGTACTTCGAGGCCGATGGGGCGCCGGCGGCGGCAACGGCCCTGGCGGCGCCGGCACGCGCGCTGGCGGACTGACGGATGGCGTCCGATTCCATGGCGACCCATCCCGCCCCCGACCGCCCGCTGGACGCCCTGGCCGAGGCCTTCGTGCACCTGGCCGGACACGCCAATGTGAACACCAACCAGATCTTCGTGGTGGAAGGGCAGATCGACGCGGCCCGGCTGGAGCGCAGCGTGGCGCGCGCGGTCGCCGGCATCGCACTGCTGCAAACCCGCGCCGATCCGGGCGCCGGCCTGCTGCGCCATGCCGGCGCGGCGCCGGGCCAGCTGGTGTGGCGGCAGGACTTCGACGGCCCCTGCGACCTGCACGACCCGGCCTTGCGCGCGCGCCTGATGGCCTTCTCGAACGCCGCCCGGATCGACTGGCGCGAACGCGCCCCGATCCAGGTGCTGCTGATCACGGGGAAGGGCGGCGCCAGCTCCTGCGTGTATGTCAGCACCCATCACGGGGTGGCCGATGCGCGCAGCGATTGCCTGCTGGTGCAGGCCATCATGCGCCACTACGCGCACGACGGCGCCCAGGCGGCCGAGCCGTCCACGCCGCCGCTGCCCTTCGACGCCCCGCAGCGCATCCGGCCGCGCTGGTACCACGGCGCGGGCCGGGTGCGGCGCTGGCTGGACGCGGCGGCGAGCGTCGGGGCCGACCTGCTGCGGCGCGACCGCGGCCTGCGGGTCCCGTATCAGGGCAGCCGCTGGGAACGGCATGCCGCGCGCGCCGATATCGCCGAACTGGACTTCTTTCACAGCGTGTTCGACGCGCACACCGAGGCGCACCTGAAAGCGGCCGCGCGCGCCAGCGGGGCCACCCTCAATTCGGTGCTGACGGCCGCGCTGGTGCGCACCATCGAGCACACCCAGCGTGAGGCCGGCGTCACCGGCGGCACCGTGCGCGTGACCTGCGCGGTGAGCCTGCGCCGCCTGATCGAGCCGCGCTACGACTACAGTTTTCGCAACTACCTGGTGGCCAGCTGCATGCGCACGCGCGCCGGCCAGAGCACCGCCGCGCTGCTGCGCGCCATCGGGCAGGAAGTGCAGGAAGCGCGTGCCGAGCGCCGCCTGCTGCGCGAACTCGGGCGCATCGAACTGCTGCTGCCGCTGCTGCGCGCGCCGGGCCTTAGCAGTGCGGTGCTGCGCCTGATCAGCCGGGTCCAGGGCAGCAATGCGTGCTACTCCAACCCCGGCGTGATCGGGGAGGATTTTTCCTGCTTCGGCACGGCGGCGCACCGCACCTTGCAGTACATCGGCTTCGGCTGCGTGGTGCCGCCCTACGACTTCATCCTGTACACGCCCACCGTCAACGGGCGCATGCAGCTCGACCTGGTGTACCGGCGCGCCTGCTTTCCCGATGCCCGCGCCGGCTTCATCGACGTCTTCCAGGCCGAGCTGCGCGCCATCCTCGACGAACTGGCGCCGGCGCCGCGCCCGCCGCATGCCAGCCCCGCCACCCAACCTGAACTGGCTACCTCATGAGCACCTTGTCGATTTCTCTCACGGTGGCCGGCGCGCTGGCGCTGGCCTGGCTGGCCTTCGTCGTCGTGCGGCTCGGCTTTCCCCAGCGCCTGGCGGTGCTGATGCGCCTGCCGGCGGATTTGTCCGGCGCGCTCGAGCAGGCCAGCGCGCGCTATGGCGACGCCGTGCTGGTCGAGCTGCAAGCCCCGATCGCCTGGGACCGCGCCGGCCGCCCGGGCTGGTCGGCGCGCCAGATCCTGGCGCAGTGCCAGCAACTGGCGGGCTCCTGGGCCCACCTGGGGCTCGGCCACGGCGAACGCCTGGCCATCTACAAGGCCAACGATTTCGACCTGTTCCTGTGCTCGGCGGCGG
>JBKHWY010000452.1:3866-4159 GCA_046566285.1 Gammaproteobacteria bacterium
ATCGCCGTTCCCGTGAACTGCAACGTGGCCGGCGGCATCGCCGCCCGCTACCTGGAGCGGGTGGGGGCCGCAATCCTGGTGACCGACCGGGCCGGCTATGCGCGCCTGTACCAGGATGCGCAGGTGGCGCCGCCGGCCTGCGTGCGCCAGATCGTCCTCACCGACGCCGGCGCGGACGCGCCGCCGGGCGCCCGGGCCAATGTCCATGCGCTGGCCGCGCTGCTGGCGCGCCCGCTGGCGAGCGTGCCCGCCTGCCCGCGCGGACCGGACGATCCGCTCTACGTGGTGCACAC
>JBKHWY010000453.1:0-4157 GCA_046566285.1 Gammaproteobacteria bacterium
CCGGCCAGCGGATCGGCCACGGCCTGCACCTGGATGGTCGGCATTTCGGTGGTCGTCGTTTCAACGTCGGCGGCATGGGCGGAGCGGGCGCACGCAAGCGCCACAGCCACGGCCAGCAGGCGCAAGGGAAAGGGAGAGCAGGAGGGCAAGGGTACTGCGGGCATGACGATGGTTGTCCTTTTCAGTTCACGGGTGGGTGGGCCACGGGGCCGCGCCGGGCGCGTCCTCGTGCAGGTAGATGTGGCGCGGGTGCGGATGGCGCAGGAAATCGTGATGCGAGATATGCCAGGCGTAGGCGCCGGCATACGGGAACAGCAGCAGGTCGCCCACGCGCAGGCGCTCGACCATGGCGTCGCTGGCCAGCACGTCCTTCGGGGTGCACAGCTGGCCGGTGATGGTGACGGGCCGTGCTTCGATGGCGGGACGCCCGTACGGGCGCGTCCAGCGCTCCACCGGCAGCACCCGGAACGGATGGCTGTGCCCTTGCGCATACGGGGTGCGGAAGTGATGGGTGCCGCCGCGCACCACCGCAAAGGCGCGTCCGCCGGCATCCTTGATGTCGATGACTTCGGTGGCGTAGTAGCCGCAGAAGGCGCTCACGAAACGCCCCAGCTCGAAGCGCAGGCGTGGCGCCGGCTCCTGCCGGTCCTGCAGCAGGCGCTCCAGGCCCATGCAAAAGCGCGCGAAGTCGAACTGCTGCTGCGGCTCGCGGTAGTTCACGCCGATGCCGCCGCCCACGTTGACGTGATCGATGGCGAGGCCGTACTCGCGGCACCACTGGCGCGCCTGGCGCAGGTACACGCCCAGCAGCTGCACGTGGCGGTCCGCGTCCAGCTGGTGCGACAGCAGGTGGAAGTGAAAGCCGCGCAAGGCCAGCTGCGGCGAGCAGCGCAGGCGGTCCAGGCAGGCCGGCAGGTGTTCGACGGCGATGCCGAACTGGGTGGGTTTGCCGCCCATGACGAGCGAGGTGGTGGCCGCTTCGGCCAGCGGCAGGTTCACGCGCAGCAGCACGCCCACGGGCGCGGCCGCCTGGCTTGCCAGGGTGGCCAGGCGCTCCAGTTCATGCAGGCTCTCCACATGCACGGTCACGCCCTGGCGCACCGCCAGTTCCAGTTCGGCGTCCAGTTTGCCCGGGCCGCTGAAGATCACCGGCACGTGCGGGAAATGCTGGCGCAGCCAGGCGATCTCGCCGCCGGACGAGGCTTCGAAACCATCGACGATGGGCGCCAGCGCCTGCAGCACGGGCAGGTCGGAATTGGCCTTGATGGCGTAGAAGAAGTCGCACTGCGGCGGCAGGCCGGCGCGCACGGCGCGCGCATGGCGCGCCAGCGCGGGCAGGTCGTACAGGTAGGCGCACAGGGGCTCGGCCGTGCCTTCGTGTGCCGCGCGTGTGGCCGCATTCACCCGCTCCCAGTCGAGCCTCATGGCGCCACCGCGATCGGGTTGGCCAGCTCGACATACTCGGCGGCGCGGTCGGCCTGCTTGAGGAAGCGGTTGCACAGATTGCCCTTGGCCGGCAGCGGCGCGCCGTCCAGCAGCGCGGCGATGCGCGGCGCCGAGTCGGCGCTGCCATGCTCGCGCTGCCAGGCCTGCAGGTGACGGCGCACCTGGCCCCACAGCTTCGTTTGCAGGGCCGGGCTAGTGGCGCCCAGCTGGTGGATCGCTTCGCAGAAGTTATTCACGAACAGGCAATAGGCGATGCGCTTCCAGCCGCGCTCGCGGTCGTAGTGGAGCGCGCGCACGGCCGCTTCGCTGGCGCCCGCCAGGCTGGCGGCCGGCCAGGCGTCGGGAACCAGTTTCACGCCTTCGAAATCGCGCAGGAAGGCTTGCGCCGGCCAGTCGTTCACCAGGCCGATGACGACGTTCTGCAGGTGCGGCTCGAACACCACGCCGTGCCCAAAGAAGCAGTGCAGCACCGGATACATGGTCTGCTGCACGTAGCGCGAGAACCATTCGACGCGCACGGTGTCGAGATCGGTGCGTTCGCGCTGGGCGATCTGCTGCAAGAGCGCCGCCAGGCGCGCTTCGCCCAGCACGTGGTTGCCGAACAGGGCGCCGGCCAGGAGCGGCACCGCGCCCGGCAGCAGCTGGCCCCGTTCGAACCCGCTGCGCAGGATCATGCCGAAGCCTTCGGTGATCTCGCGGCTGGCGGCCTGGTCGCGGTCCTGCAGGTCGACCGACAGGAAGGCCGGTTCGGCCATGATGGCGGTGCCGGGAAAGCGTTCGCCCAGTTCCGGCAGCAGGCCCGTCATAATGCGGTTCACGTGCAGCGCGCCTTCGAGCTCGTACACGGCGTTCTTGCGCACGCAGTTGGTCAGGCGCACATGCAAGGAAAATTTGTAGAAGTGCGGATTGCCGGGCTGGTACAGGGTGCGCACCGAGGAAGTGGGATAGCACAGCCGTCCCTGCTCGCCCAGGTGGCGGATGCGGCCATCCTTCATGGCTTCGGCCACCAGGGGCTTCTCCAGCAGCCAGCGCGCCTGCCATGGGTGGGCCGGCACCAGCACATGGTCCGGTCCCGCGTCCAGATCCGCCGGGGCTTGAGCGGCTAGCAGCTCGGCGCAGGACTGGGCCAGCGTGGATTGCTGCAGCACGCAATCGCGATGCACGGCGAAGTAATGCAGCGCGAAGCCGGCGCGCAATTCGGGCGAATAGCGCGCCAGGTCGTCCGCGCTGAAACCCTGGCGGCTTTTCGGGGCCGGGTGGAACGGGTGGCCGTAGGTGAGCGACTGTTCCGAGTCCAGGTAGGCTTGCAGCGGATCGGCCGGCGGCAGGTTGGGCCAGGGCGCTTCCAGCACGGCGGCGGTGACCTGCACGCTGTCTTCGATCTGGGCCAGCAGTTCGTCATTGAAGGCTTGGCCGGTTTGCGCGGACAGGTCGCGGATCACCAGTTCGGCCAGGCCGCGCCAGTCGAGCAGCGCCCAGGGCTGGCCGCCGCGCTTGCAGTACACGTCCGACTGGTAGCGGAAGTTGGCCGTGGGGCTGTCCTCCTGCACGGCCACCACCACCCGGCTTTCCAGGCGCGGCAGCAGGATGTGCAGGGCGCGCCCGCCGGCCAGGGCGCAGCGCAGCGCCAGCGGCCAGTCGGCCTGGCCGAACAGCGGACCGACGCTGGCGTGGCCTTCGGGCAGGGCCACTTCGCGGCAGTAGCAATTCAAGAGGGTTTCGAGACTGCGGCGGCCGGCGGCGCAATGGGCCGCTGACATACCGGGACTCTGGTTCAGGCCATTTTGGTGCAAGGCTAAGGTCGACATGACAATCTTCTCCAATCAGGGTTGGCTGGCGGCACGGTCGGACCGGTGCCTTGCGCTGGCTGTTAAGGGAGTCCGGGCGTGCCGGACGATGAAAACGATGGACAGGGCCGTCAGCCCCAAGGTGGCGGCGCCGATCAGGAAGGGCATGTGCAAGCCCCAGCGATCGGTGGCGATGCCGGCCGCCAGGCCGGCGCCGACGGCGCCCCATTTGGTGCTGCCTTCCAGCGCGCCGAAACGGCGCCCCGCGTTGCCGGCATCGGTGATGGCGGCCACCAGCCCGTGCAAAGCGATATAGCCGGCCGTCATGGCCACGCCCATCAGCACGCGCCAGGCCACCATCGAGGCCAGTGCCGGGCCATACGCTTGTCCCAGCAGGGCCACGGCCACGAGCGCCATGCTGGCGGCCAGGGTGGGCAGCAGGCGGGTTTGCCCGAACCAGCGCGAGAGCGGATGGGCGCACAGCAGGTACACCAGGTGGGGCAGGCCGAACAGCAGTCCGAACGCGGCGCGCGGCGCCTGCGGCAGGCTGGCCTCGGCATAGCGCACGAAGTACGGGAAGGTGACGACAGTGGCGAAAATGAAGGCGCACTGCAGCCAGTACAGCTGCGCGGGCGACACCCGGTCCGCGCCCGGGCGCACCGGTTCGGGCGCAATCATCGGCTGATCGGCGCCCCTCCCTGCTGCCGGCAAGCGCCACACCAGCACGGCCGAGAGCAGCGGCAGCACCGCCAGATAGCGATACATGGACAAGGGCGCGCCCGCATCGGCCGCCAGTCCCATCAAGGCCGGGCCGGCAAACAGGGCGGCGCGCGCCGATCCCTGCATCAGGGTCAGTAGGCGCGTCAGGCGATGGCCCGACACCACGGTGGCCAGATACGCGTTCGACGCGGCGAAGGTGCCGCC
>JBKHWY010000454.1:0-4129 GCA_046566285.1 Gammaproteobacteria bacterium
GACGCGGTCGTCCTGGCGGTGCCCTCCCAGCGCGCCGGCGGCCTGCTGCCCAGCGCCGACCAGAGCCGCATCGTGCTCGAACGGGGCGACGTACGCTATCCGATCGACCTGCGTGCACTGGTCCAGAAGGGCATCAATCCCGGCGCAGTCCTGCTGGCCAACGGCGACGTGGTGCGCGTCTATTCACGCGACGAAAGCAAGGTGTTCGTGTCCGGCGAAGTCGTTGCGCCCAAGGCGCTGACCATGCATAACGGCCGCCTGACCCTGAACGAAGCGCTGGGCGAATCGGGAGGCATCAGCCCGACCACCGGCGACGCGCGCCAGGTGTACGTGGTGCGCAAGACCGCCGAAGGCACACGGGTCTACCAGCTCGACGCGCGCAAGAGCGGGGCGCTGGCGATGGCCGAGGCATTCGAGCTGCGTCCCAAGGACCTGGTCTATGTGGCGGCGTCGCCGCTGGCGAACTGGCACCGCAGCCTGAGCATGCTGTTCCCCGGTGCGCTCTCGCAGGCGATCGGCGTCACCAACCGTCCCTGAGGGCGCCTGGCTTCCGATCGGCGCTAAACGACAGCAGACCAGCAGAGCACAACAAAGCACAACAAAGTACAACAAGCGAGGAGCAATTCATGAACCGGCAAGTCGACCCATTGACTGTCGTACCCCACCACAGCCCGCCGCTGCTGGCGGCCCCTGTCGGGCGCCCATTCGAGCCCGAAGCGCAGGGCCGCGATATCGACGTCAAAGGCTACATCAATGTGCTGTACGACAGCCGCTGGCTGATCGGAACCATCACATTGCTGATCACCGCAATCGCCATCGTGTACGCGCTGCTGGCCACGCCTGTCTACCAGGCCAACCTGATGATCCACGTCGAGGAAGAAAGCCCCAACGCGTCCAAGAACATCCTGAGCGAAGTGTCGTCGCTGTTCGAAACCAAGAAGGCGGCCATCGCGGAAATGGAACTGCTGCGCTCGCGCATGGTGATCGCCAACGCGGTGGACAATCTGCAGCTGTTCATCGATGTGCGGCCCAAATACTTTCCCGTGGTGGGGTTCTGGTTCGCCAATCGCCATGCCCAGGAGCTGTCCGAACCCGGCATTTTCGGGCGCGGCGGGTATGTGTGGGGCCCCGAGAAGGCCGAGGTGTCGCTATTCGAAGTGCCGACGTCGGCGCAGAATATCGAATTCACGCTGACGGCCCAGGCCAACGGCATCTTTCACCTGAGCGGCGCCCCGCTGGACGCCGTCTACGAGGGCCGCGTGGGCGTCACGCACCGCATTCCCACCCGTTCCGGCGACATCGAGCTGAAGGTGGACAGCCTGGCGGCCAAGCCGGGCGCCGAATTCATCGTGAAGCGCAATTCGCGCCTGCGCACCATCGAGAACATCCAGAACGCCATGCTCATTACCGAGCAGGGCAAGCAGTCCGGGATCATCGAAGTCAAATTGCAAGGCGACGACGCCCAGCGCATCAATAACCTGCTGAGTGAAATCGGGCGCGAATACATGCGTCAGAACCTGGCCCGCAAGACCGAGGAAGCGGAAAAATCGCTGGCTTTCCTGAACCAGCAGCTGCCCGCGCTCAAGCGCCAGCTGGAACAGTCGGAGGAGCGCTACAACACCTTCCGCAACACCAACGGCACCATCAACATGGCCGAGGAAGCGCGCATGAGCCTGCAGCAAGCCGCCGCCGCGCACAACCGCAAGATCGAACTCGACCAGAAGCGTTTCGAACTGCTGACCCGCTTCACGGACGACCATCCGATCCTGAAAGGCTTGAACCGGCAGCGCCGCGACATCGACCAGGAGATCGCCGAAACCACGCGGCGAATCAAGGAACTGCCCGCCCTGGAACAGGACGAATCGCGCCTGCTCAGGGAAATCAAGGTCAACACCGAGCTGTACACGGCCCTGTCGAACACGGCGCACCAGCTGCGCCTCATTTCCGTGGGCCGGGTCAGCAACGTGCGCCTGATCGACGCGCCGATGGCGCCCGAGCGCCCGATCAAGCCCAACCGGCCATTGATCGTCGCGCTCGCCAGCGTGACGGGCATGTTCCTTGGCGTGCTGATCGCGTTTGCGCGCAAGACCATGTCCGGCGGGATCGACGACCCCGAGCACATCGAACGCATGCTGGGGGCACGCGTGGTGTTTGCCAGCATTCCGCACAGCACCCAACAGGAACGTCTGGTGCGCAAGGCGCGTGCCACGGGGGGACGCCTTCCCTTGCTGGCGCTGGAGCAGCCCGAGGATGCCGCCGTCGAGAGCCTGCGCAGCTTCCGCGCCTCGCTGCTGTTCGCGCTGCCCAAGTTCCGCAACAATGTCGTCATGTTCACCGGGCCGAGCCACCGGCTGGGCAAGTCCTTCCTGTCGGCCAACTTTGCGGCCGTGATGGCGGCCAGCGGCAAGCGCGTGCTGCTGATCGACGCGGACCTGCGCAACGGCCAGTTGCATCGCTACTTCGGCGTCGAACGCGACCAGGGCCTGAGCCGCGTGCTGACCACCGGCGGGGCCCTCGACGAGATCATCCACCGTGACGTGATCGATAACCTGGACTTCATCCCCACCGGACCGACACCGCCCAACCGGGCCGAGTTCCTGCAACGGTTGAATTTGGGTTCGCTGCTGGAAACCGTTCGCCACGATTACGACATCGTCCTGATCGATCCGCCGCCGTTGCTGGCGGTGGCCGACGCCCTGGTCATCGGCGCCCACGCCGGCGCGGTGTACATCCTGGCGCGCGCGGGCGTGACCACGGAAGTCGACATCAACGAATCCATCAAGCGGCTCAACCATGCCGGCATCTCGCCCCAGGGGCTGCTGTTCAACGACCTGCCGCAGCGACTGGGAGCGCCGGAATATCAGTTCCGATATGCGAACACGCCGCGCCTGGCCAACGCGACATGATCGACCTGGCGATCGGGTTGGCTGCGGGAAGCACTGCGGCAAACATTGCGGAAAGCATTTTCGGAAGCGCGGTTGGAAGCCCTGCGGTGTCGTGGAGTGATGCCGCCTGGCTGGCGGCCGCGGGCGCGCGCATTCATCCCCAAGCCGTCCTGTACGTGGCGACGGACGGCTCGGACCGCAATCCAGGAACCCGGGCCGCGCCGTTTGCCACCATCGCACGCGCTGGCCAGGCGGCGCGACCGGGCACTGCCATTTACGTGGGGCCGGGTCAATACGCCGGCGGCTTTCGCACTGCCGCCAGCGGCACCGAGTGGGCGCGCATTTCATATGTGTCCAGCGTGCGCTGGGGCGCGCGGATCGTTCCACCGGCCATCTCGACCAGCACAATCGCCTGGGATAACCGCGGCAGTTATGTCGATATCATCGGCTTCCAGGTGGACGGCTCGAGCCTGCGCCAAGGGACGCCCTGGACCAACGGCATCTATTACGGTGGCTCATACGGCCTGGTTCGCAATAATTGGGTCCATCACCTGGGCGCATCGGCGCACTGTTCCTCCGCCGGCGGCGCGGCCATCGGCATCGATGGCTACTACCGGGGGATCCACTCCCAGGTCATCAGCAATCTGGTGCACGATATCGGGCCCCCAGGCTGCAGGTTTGCGCACGGCATTTATGTCAGCACGACCGGTAGCGTGGTCAACAACGTGGTGTACCGCGTCGCCGGGGCAGCCATCCATCTGTGGCACGACGCACGCCAGGTGCTGGTGGCGCACAACTCGATCGCCGCCGCATCCACCGGAATCGTGGTCGGCTCGGGGGACTCTTACTTCAATCGCAACGGCAACGACTACACCCTGGTGGCGAACAACATCGTGTACGACACCGCCGATGGTATCGCCGAGCAAGGCGCCACCGGAGCGAACAACCGCTACCAGAACAACCTGGTCTTCCTGGCAGCGCGCCGGGCCTGGCGCCTGAAAGCCGGGACGGTCGTTCAGCACGCCGTACGCGAGGACCCTCGCTTCGTGCGCTACGGGCGCGAAGACACTCCCGACTTGCACCTGCGTCCGGATTCGCCGGCCGTGGGTGCGGCCAGCGCGGGCGGTCCGCCGCATGACTTCGACGGCAAGCCCAGGCCGTCTGGCACGCGCTATGACATCGGCGCGTTTCAACGCTAGGCGCGCCCACGACGCCTGGGTGAGCGCGGGGCGATAGGGCGCCGG
>JBKHWY010000455.1:0-4119 GCA_046566285.1 Gammaproteobacteria bacterium
CGTTCCGACTTGGAGCAGCCGACCGCGCGACAGCATGGCGATCCGGTCGGCGACGGCGAACGCGTCTTCCTGGTCGTGGGTGACGAACAGCGCGGTCACGCCGGATCGGCGCAGCGTCGAGCGCAGCTCGTCGCGCATCGTCTGGCGCAGCGTAGGGTCGAGGTTCGACAGCGGCTCGTCGAGCAGCAGCACGCGCGGCGCGATCACCAGCGCGCGCACCGGGTGGCGCGCCGGCGACATGCTGGTGTTCGCATGCGCCATCAACAGCTGCAGGATCGGCAGCGAGAAGCCGGCGGTCTTGCCGGTACCGGTCTGGGCGGCGCCCATGACGTCGCGGCCGGTCAGTACAATGGGAATCGCCTTGGCCTGGATCGGGGTCGGATGCACGTAGCCCTGATCGGTGAGCGCGCGCAGGATCTCGGGCGCGAGCCCGAAATCGGCAAAGCGCACGGTGGGCGCGCTGTCGGCGGCGATGGTAATCGGTGTGTCAGACATAAATTTTCCGAGCGATTAACGGGACTGCTCTACGCCCGAAAGGGGCCGGTGCGGTAACTCGAGGAGGTCGCCAGGAAGTCGCCAGACAGGCCGGCGAAGGCATACCGGGGATGCGCATGGTCGATGAAACGTGGTGCAAAACCGGGTGCGCGAGCGTAGATGCAATGCTAGTGCCGTAAACGATACCCTAATTCCCGACTACTGTATATGGCAGACTGAAACGAAAAACTGTTGCCCCAAGGATAAGTAGTTTACACTTTCGTACCTACTCTCTATTTCCCTCAAGAATATGCTCGTTGATTCAAACGGGCGGCGCTGGCTGAGCCTGTTGCTGCGGCTGTGGCTGCCGCTGTGCCTCCTGATCTGCCTTGCCGGGGTGAGCCGCCCAGGCGCCGCCACGCCGACCTCGCCCCTGCGCTTCAAGCCGCTCGGCTCCCTCGACGCGGACGACCTGTCGATCCTGGCGCTGCTGCAGGACCGCCAGGGTTTCGTGTGGATCGGCACCTATAGCGGCGGCCTGTACCGCTACGACGGGCACGAGGCCGTCAAGTTCAAGAACGATGCGCGCACGCCCGCCAGCCTGCCGCACGACCGCGTCTCCACCCTGTTCGAGGACAAGGAGGGCGGCATCTGGGTCGGCACCCAGGACGGCCTGGCACGCTTCAACCCGGGCACCGGCGACTTCACGCGCTTCGCGCCGCCGCCCGGCCCGTCGGCCCAGCGCATCATCAAGAGCATCGTCAGCGACGGCAAGAACGGCATGTGGCTGGCCACCTGGGGCGGGCTGCAGCACTTCGACCCGGCCAGCGGACGCTTTCGCCAGTTCATCCACGACGACAAGCAGCCTGACAGCCTGGCCAGCAACGACCTGAATGCCCTGGCGATGGACGACCACGGCGGCCTGTGGGCCGCCACCTGGCCGGGCGGGCTGGACTACCTGCCGGCCGGCAGCAGCACCTTCCAGCACTTCCGCGTGGACCGTCCGGAAGCGCCCGACCCCAAGCTGAACATCGTGCGCTCGCTGCATTTCGCGCGCGACCGCACGCTCTGGATCGGCACCGAGACGGGTGTGGTGCGCTGGGATTCCACCACCGGCTGGGACACGCGCGAACGGGTCGAGTCGCCCCCCACCCGCGTGACCTACCTGTACGGCGACCGCAACGAAGCCGTGTGGGCCGGCACCCTGGCCGCCGGCCTGTTGCGCTACGACCGCGGCAGCGCCAGCCCGGTGCATTATGTGCACCGCGCCAACGATTCGAACAGCCTCCCCTCCGACAATATCCGCGCCGTGATGCACGACCGCAGCGGCATGCTGTGGATCGGGTCCTACACCGACGGCATCAGCCTGGTGAACCTGAACAGCCAGGGCTTCCAGCGCTTCATTCCCTTCGACGTGGAAGCGCACAACCTTCGCCCGGATAATTCGATGAAGTACATCGAAGGCGCGCCCAGGGGCCGCCTGTGGCTGGCCAGTAATTCCGGCCTGTCGCTGTTCGATCCGGCCAGCGGCGATGTCGAGAAGACCTGGCGCGCCACCGGGCAGCCCGGTTCGCTCAGCCACGATATCGTCTACAGCCTGTACCAGTCGCCCGGCGGGCCGCTGTGGGTGGGCACCTCGGCGGGCCTGAACCGCCTCGACGCGCCCGACAAGCCCTTCAAGGTGGTCCACTTCGGCACCGTGGGCGCGGACTTCATCAATGTCATCGCGCCCGGGCGCGGCGGGGTGCTGTGGCTGGGCACGGGCCAGCAGGTGATCCGCTACGATACGGTCAGCGGCAAGTGGACCGACTACTACGCCGATCCGGCCAACCCGCACAGCCGCAGCGTCAACGGCACCACCGCCATCGTGGAAGACCGGGCCGGGCGCGTGTGGATGGGCGCTGAGTGGGGCGGCGGCGGGCTGGACATGTTTGACGCCGCCAGCGGACGTTTTCGCCACCTGCGCCACAACCCGGCCGACCGCAACTCGCTGTCGGACGATAACGTCGGCGCGCTGTACGAGGATGCGCGCGGGCGCCTGTGGGCCGGCACGGCGCGTGGCGTCAACCAGATCATCGTCGCTCCCGACGGCGCCATCACGGTGCGCCGCTACGACGCCCCCGACAGCATCGGCGAACACAAGATCCTGGCCATGCGCAGCGACAGCGCCGGCCAGCTGTGGATGAGCACTGCCAGCGGCCTGCTGCGCCTGGACCCGGACAGCGGCAAGGCCAGCCGCTACACCACGGCCGACGGCCTCACCGAAGGGTTCACCGCCGGCGCCGCGTATGCCGCGCCGGACGGACGGGTGTACTTCGGCGGCGTGAAGGGCATGACCGGGATCACGCCGGCCATCGTGCGCTCCACTTCAGTGCCGCCGCAGGTGGCCATCACCGACATCAGCGTGTTCAACCGCTCGCTGAAGAACGGCCAGTTCGGCGAAGGCGTGGCGCTCGAAGGACCGGTGACGGCGCCGCGCCAGCTCACCCTGTCGCTGCAGGAGTCGGTGTTCTCGGTCGATTTCGCCGCCCTGCACTTCACCGACCCGGCCAGGAATCGCTTCCAGTACCGCCTGGTGGGCTTCGACCATGCCTGGGTGCTGGCCGATGCGGCGCACCGCAGCGCCACCTACACCAACCTCGATCCGGGCAGCTACACCTTCGAGGTGAAGGCCGCCAACCACCAGGGCTTGTGGAACGACACCCCCACCGTGCTGACGGTGCGGATCCTGCCGCCGTGGTGGAAGACCTGGTGGTTCCGGATCGGGCTGGCGCTGCTGGCCGCCTGGCTGCTCTCCGCCCTCTACCAGGCGCGCGTGCGCCAGCTGACGCGCCGCCAGACCCAGCTGGAAGCCATGGTGGCGGCGCGCACCAGCGAGCTGGAAGACAGCAATGCGCGCCTGGCGGCGCTGTCCTCCACGGACGGGCTGACCGGGGTGTCGAACCGGCGCGGTTTCGATACCGCGATCGAGAACGAATGGCGGCGCGCGGCGCGCAACCATCATTCGCTGGCGCTGGCCATGCTGGACGTGGACCACTTCAAGAGCTACAACGACCTGTACGGCCACCAGGCCGGTGACGAATGCCTGCGCGCGGTGGCGCGCCTGATCGCCGCGCACGGACGGCGCACCAGCGATGTGGTGGCGCGCTACGGCGGCGAGGAATTCGCGCTGCTGGCGCCGGCGCTGGAAGCGGACCAGGCGCTGCAGGTGGCGCGCGGCATCTGCGACGCGCTGCAGGCGCTGGCGCTGCCGCATGCCGGCTCGCCCCACGGGGTGGTGACGATCAGTATCGGCGTGGCGGCCCAGGTGCCGGTGGAGGGCGAGTCGCCCGCCAACCTGATCTGGAGCGCCGACCGCGCGCTGTACCGCGCCAAGCTGGATGGGCGTAATCGGGCCACGCTGGGGGTGTGAGCAGGTTAGGCTTGATCAGCACTGCAATGTGAGATCCGTCGTCCTGGCCTTCGAGGTTGTTGCAAAAGCCCTGCTGCACCCATTTCTTCCACAAGTTCTAGCACGTCATCCCCGCGAAGGCGGGGATCCATACCGCTTTCGCGCAGAGTGGAGCGGCTTCACTGACGGAACGCGCCATGGATTCCCGCCTGCGCGGGAATGACGGTTTTGGGGCCAGCAAAGGAATGCGTTTA
>JBKHWY010000456.1:0-4114 GCA_046566285.1 Gammaproteobacteria bacterium
CGGCAGCACGTCCAGCGCCTCGCCCGCCTGGAAGCTGCGCTGGCCGCGTCCGCGCAGCGCCACCAGCCTGCCGCCCCGGGCCGCCGCGAGGGCGTCGCACAGCGCCGTGATGCGCGCCGCCAGCTTGATGGCGAGGCGCTCGTCGGCCTGGGTGTCGCGCGCGGCCAGCGCGGCCGCGATGGCGGCCAGGGTGCGCAGCAGGCTGGCTACGCGCGGCAGCGATTCCACCCGCGCGGACATGGCAAACGCCCGCAGCTGGCTGGCCGTGATCGCGTTCACGTGCGACCAGCCGCTGCGCGACAGTTCCAGCAGCAGGGCGCGCAGGCGCTCAAGGAATTGCCGTTCCGCGGCCGCCAGGCCGGCGTCGCCCGCCTCAAGGCTCGGCTTGACCGGCCAGGGAAAGGCCTGTCCGTGCGCGCGCCACAACCCGGCCAATGCCAGCAGGTGCAGGGTGGCACGCGCCGATTCGGGCGCTTCCGAGACCATGCCTGCAAACCCTGCGCCGGCCACGTAGCGGCAGGTGAATTCCGGCTGCGCCAGGGCGATGATCAGCGTGCCGCCCTGCACCGTGACCTGCACGGCGCCGACATCGGCGAACAGCGCGCCGGCCTTGCGCACGGCCGCCGTGCCGGCGGACTTCAGCAGCGCGTCGGGATCGAGCGCGAGCGCTTCCATCAGTGGATCGGTGGGTGGCGACGCTTGCTGCACGGGCGCGGCGCGCAGCCACAAGGCGGCGGCGAGGATGTGCTTGCAGATGCCCGGGGCCGGGCAATCGCAGCGGGCGCGCACCAAGCCACCCGCATCGAGCGAAACCAGCTGGCCATCGGCCCGCAGCTGGCCGCCGGATTCGCCCAACGCCACGACGGCGACCTTGTCCGCTTCCACGTCCTTGGCGGCGCGGCGCAGCAGCCCCACGCTGGCCAGCGCGGCCAACGCGTCGTCGTCAAAGTGCCGGTAGACCGCCGTCCATGCGTGCGTGACAGTCATCCCATCACCTCGGCCAGCCATTCGCCCAGGCGTGCGGGCGTCAGCGCAGCGACCTCCATGCCGCAGCCGGCCAGGCGCTGGGCCATGACGCGGTCGTACATGGGATGGGCATTTTCGTCCAGCGCGGCCAGGCCGAGCAGCTTGACGCGCGCCTCCGCCAGGCGGCGCACGCTGGCCAGCAGGGGCCCGGGCAGGGCGCCTTCCTCAAAGTCGCTGATGAGCGCCAGCACGGTGCGCTGCGGCGTGGCGACCAGCTGCTCGCAATACTGCACGGCGCGGCCGATGTTGGTGCCGCCGCCCAGCTGCACCGTCATCAGCACCTGCACCGGGTCGTGCGCCATCGGCGTCAGGTCCACCACACTGGTGTCGAACACCACCAGCCGCACGTTCACGGACGGCAGGCTGGCCAGGATGCTGGCGACGATGGCGCTGTACATCACCGAGTCTGCCATCGAGCCGCTCTGGTCCACGCACAGGATCACGTCCCACGGCAGCTGGCGCTGGATGCGGGCGTTGAACACGGGCCGCTGGATCACCAGGCGGCCGCTGGCCATATCGTAGTGGCGCAGGTTGGCGGCGATGGTGGCGCGCCAGTCGAAGTTCTGGCTGCTGGCCAGCTGCGAGTGGCGAAAGCGGTTGCGCCGGCCGGTGACGGCGTTCACGAACTCCGGGCGCAGCCGCCGGGTGATGTCCTCGACGACCTTGCGGATCACTTCACGCACGGCGTCGAGCATGGTGCTGGACATGCGTCCGCGCATGCCCAGCAGGGCACGGGCCAGCGCCGCGTTGGGCTCCAGGGAGGCCAGGATGGCGGGGTCGGTCAGCAGGTCGGTCAGCTGGTAGCGCTCGATGGCGTGCTGCTGCACGCGCTCGAACACGTCCTGCGGGAACAGCTCGCGGGCGCGCTGCAGCCAGTCGATGGCGGTGACCTGCGACGGATCGAGGCTGGCGCCACCGCGCGGGCGCATCACGCCGCGTGCATCGTATTCGCGCCCGTACAGGTAGTCGAGCGACTGGTCGATTTGCTGGTCGCGCCCGCACAGGCCGTCCTGGCTGAGCGCATCCTGCGCATAGCGGCCGAGCACCAGGCGCCAGCGGCGCAGGTCATGACGCTGGCTCATACCCGAGCGCTCCAATCGGCCAGGCCGTCGCGCGCCAGGGCGAAGGCCAGCGCCAGCGCGGCGCCGGCCAGCATGTCGGCTTCGCTGACGTCGTATTGCATGGCCGCCAGCGCGATCGGCTCGCCTCCGGCCAGCAGCTCGGCCAAACGTGCCGTCTCGATGGGTTTCAGGTGCGTGAAGGCCTGGCGCAGGTCGGGCAGGAAGGCGGTGAAGGAGGCTTCATCCCAGCCGGCCATCAGCGCGCCGAAAGCGTCGCGCAGGCGCGCCTGCGTCAGCAGCAGTTCAGGCGCGGCCGTCATCATGCCCTTCAACGCGCGCACGGCATCCGCCGCGACGGCGCCCGCCCCAAAACAGCCGACCAGGTGGCCAGTCAGCTGGTCTTCGTTCCAGCGCCCGTCCAGGTACAGCAGCGCGGCAGCCGCGCTGGCCACGCCCGGCGCCGCGTCGGCGGCCACCAGGCGTTCGAGCTGGGCCAGCCAGGTGTCGCCATCGGCGGCCGCCAGGGCGTCGTTCAAGGTGCGCAGGGCGAGCAGGCTGGCAATCGCATCGGCTTCGTCCTCAAGCCTGGCGTCCCCCAGCTGCGGCATCAGGTACAGCGCGCAAGCATGCGCCTGCAGCAGCAGGTCGTGCAATTGGGGATGCTCCTGCACGCCGAGGGGCTCGCGTGCGCGCCACAGCGTGAGCAGTTGCTCGGCGCAGGCGATCACCGAGGCGGGGTTGGCATCCTCGTGCAGGTGCGCGGCCAGCATCGCCAGCAGTTGCGGCAAGCGCTCCTGCATGCCGATCAGGCAGGCGCGCGTGAGCAGCCGTGCCGCGTGGCGCGCCGAGCGCGCTTGCCCCTGCGCGGCCAGCGCGTCTTCCTGCGCGCGCAGGCGCGCAAGCGCCACCTGCGCCAGCGTGGTGCCTTCGCCCGAGCGCTCGATCAGGCGCGCTTCGACCAGCGGATTCCAGTTGACCTTCCATTGCTCGGTCAGCAGTTCCAACGCGCTGCCGGCCACGAAGTCGGGGCCGGACAGGTGCTGGGCCAGGCCCGTTTCCAGGTACGCCATCAGGTGCAGGAAGCGGCTGCGCTGGCGGTGGCGCCCGTTGCGGTAGAGGTCCAGCCGCACGGTGCGCGCGCCGCTGTCGTCCAGCCGGATGCCGTTGGCTGTGGCCAGCCGGCGCGCGTCTTCCAGCAAGGGCGGCGAGCCGGCTGACGGCGGGATGTCGCCCAGGCGGCTGCCGCCCAGCAGGCGGCGGATATCGGCCGTCAGGCCATTGGCGCCATCATCGACGGCGCCCTTGATGAAGCAGGAGCGGATGGCGTCGAGCAGGTCGTCGCGGCCCGGCCCCGGATGGCCGCGCAGGTCGGCCAGCCGCACGGCTTGCAGCGCGGCCGCCTGCACGGCGGCGGTGGACATGGACTCAGGCAGGCCAAGGGCGCGCGATTGCTGCGCCAGCGCGGTGAGGCATTCGACTGCGACGTCCACCAGGCGCGGCGCGCCGTCCGCGCCCTGGGCGCTGTCCCACACGCGCTGGTAGAACGCGGGCGCGGGCATGCCCGCGCCGTAGCCGTTGAGGGCGTCGAGCCGGTCAAAGCTGTAGCGGATCAGCCATTGGCCGAGGCGCTTGCGCGGCGGGGGTGGCGCGGGCGCTTCATACGGCGCGGCCAGCATCTGCTGCAGGGCCAGGGTGTGGAAGCCGCCCGTCACCACCACCACGGGGCCGTCGACCTGCGCGCGCCAGCGGCGGATGTGTGCGGCCATGTGGCGCTCGCGCGCCAGGCTGCCTTCGGCTTCCAGGACGGTGGCTTCATAGCCGCAGCGCGCCATGGCGCAGTAGCTGAACACGTCGCGGAACAACGCGCGCCAGTCGCGCAAGGCGGCCGCGTCGCGCAGTTCAACAAGCGCTTCGGCGGCTTGTCGCTCGGCAAGAAGTAAGCCTCAACTTTCTCCATGGCTGAAACGCTTCGCTCGGCTCCGACCTTGGAGACCGAGCGATTGCGGTTGCGCGCATGGCGCAGGGAC
>JBKHWY010000457.1:0-4106 GCA_046566285.1 Gammaproteobacteria bacterium
CGCGCAGGCTGGCCGTTTGCGGGCCGAAGTAGGTATTGCTGATGTTGAACACGGTGTCCATGTCGGCATCGGTGAAGCCGTAGAAGGACGGGTCGAGTTCAGGAATATTCGGGCGCTCCTGGCGCTGCAGCGGGTCCAGGTTGGCCCAGTGGGAGCCCAGGAAGCGGTGCGCGGCGATGAGCTGGGTGACGGCCACGCTCTTGCGGGCCAGGTCGGGGTCGCCGGAAGCGACGACGGTGCGGATCGGGCCTTGCTTGGCGCGTTCGGCGAAGGAGGCGATCACGGAAGCGTGCACGACGTCGGGCTTGTTGGAGCCGTCGACCGCCGGTACGTTCTGCATGGAATCGAAGTACGCGCGCCAGTTGTCCGGCACGGAACCCGGGTTGTTCAGGTAGGCTTCGTACAGTTCTTCCACGTACGGAGCATTTCCGCCAAACAAATAGGAATTGGCGGTTTGTTCTTGCATCATCTTGCTCACCTTTCTTCGCGCTTCGCGAGTATGGCGGGTTATTCAAACCTTCCGCGACACGGCCTGACCGGTTAGCGGATCGCACATCAAGTTGTGGGGGGAAGGACTCAACTACGGCATTGCGGCCGCGCTGTGCAGGCGCGGACAAAACGATAGGTCGCGCTATTGTATATCAACGGTAGCGCATTCACTCACCGTGAATGATCAATTTTTCTTGCACGGCAATAACGGTTTGTGAATGCCGGATATTCACGTCTGCGAGGCGTCGGAGCGGATGCGGTATTGCTCCATGAATGAGGGCCAGCCGGGATGCTGGGGCAGCGGGATATCCACGACGCTGGCCACCTTGTCGCGGCAACGATCGAAGAGGGCCAGGCAAGTGCCGGGAAAGTTATTCCGGGAGGGGTAGACGATCCCATCGATATCCGGCTCCCGATGGGCCATCAGCGCGATCCGCCGGGTATGGGTATAGTCGCGGCCGCTCAACTGCTCGAGGTTCAGGCCGAACCGTCCCGCCATCACGCCCTCCTGGGTCAGGTCGAGTACGGCCAGCGGTTCCAGCACGCCGAGATGCCGTACAAGGCGTTCGTCGATCTCGTTGGTATTGACCACGCGGCCGGGCGCTGCGCTCCACTCGTGGGAATGAAACAGGGATTCCATGAGTGCAGTAGGGAGATTGAATGCCGTGTACAGGACGCCATACCGGCCTGCCGGGTCGTCGTAGCGGTTACTCGCGCTGCCGAAGTAGAACGGCATCCTCGCGTATTGCGTCCGGCTCACGTGAACCAGCGCCGCTCCGCGCTTGACCACACGGGTGGGCAGTGCCACCTTCAAACTTGAATCTGGAGGTTGTCCAGCACGCCGATCACGACCTTGTCGATGTTGCGCAGGGTGACCATGTCGATAGGTGCCTTGCCGTTGAAGCGCTCATCCCCCATGGAGAGTTCTCGATACAGCGTCCAGTGATCCACCGTGCCGGATTTGATCAGCACCTCGCGTGTCAGGCGCGCCTTGATAGGGTCGAGTTGCCAGTCGGGGATGCGGATGCCGCGCCCGCTCGCAGTGATGGCGAGCAGCTTGCGCGCTTTGATGAGCTTATAGATATGCTGGCGCGACATGCCGGCCAGATGGGCAAACTCCAGCAGGGGCAGGTTATGCGGCTTGTTGAATTCGGTCAGAGTCAGAATACGGCCCTGCTGCAATTGGGTCTGGCTGGGCTTGTAGCGCTCGACGGGCTGGAATTCGGGCAAGGCGCGCATGCGCGCCAGCATGGCCTCGCGCTCGTCAGGGGTCAGTTTTCGAAGATTTTCGTTACTGGCTTTCGACGACACCAGCTCATCGAGCATCTGGCGAAACCGCGCTTCATCGTGGATCAGGGCGACTTGGCGGAAGCGGTCGACCTCTTCCGACGAGACCGCTTGACTGGGTGGACAAGGCAAAATGGCATGCATGGCGCAACTCCCGACTGTCAACATGACCAGCATAGCACATTTGTCGCATTTGTCGCATTTGTCGCATTTGTCGCATTTGTCGCATTTGTCGCATTTGTCGCATTTGTCGTATTTGTCGCATTTGTCGCATTTGTCGCATTTGCCGCATTCGTCGCCTTGACTGCGCTGGCCCCTGCCCTGCGCCACCCGTCTTTGCAAATTGCTATCCTGAGCCGCCGCTTCCAGTGGCGTCAGTTTCTTCTTTGACTTTCGGAGGATTCATGCAATCGAGGGACAGCATTGCCGACATCTGGGGCGAACGCACCCCCTACGAAGGCCGCGACCGCTGGCCGGTACGGGTCGACCAGCGCACCAGCGAGGAACCCGAGCGCTGGGTCCAGTCGGCCTGCGTGCTGTGCTCGAACGGCTGCGGCTGCGATATCGGCGTCAAGGATGGCCGCATCGTCGGGGTGCGCGGACGCGCCCAGGACGTGGTCAACCGCGGCCGGCTGGGACCAAAAGGATTGCACGGCTGGGAAGCCAACAACAGCCCGGACCGCCTGACCCATCCGCTGGTGCGCCGCAATGGCAAGCTCGAGCCGGCCAGCTGGGACGAGGCGATGGAACTGATCGTCGCGCGCACCCGCCAGGTGCGCGAACAATACGCGTCCAGCGCCATCGGTTTCTATACCAGCGGCCAGTTGTTCCTCGAGGAATACTACACCCTGGGCATGATCGGCAAAGCCGGCCTGGGCACGCCCCACATGGACGGCAACACCCGGCTGTGCACCGCCACCTCGGCGGCGGCGCTCAAGGAAAGCTTCGGCAGCGACGGCCAGCCGGGCTCCTACTTCGACATCGACAGCACCGACTGCATCCTGATGGTGGGGCACAATATGTCGAACACCGACACCGTGCTGTGGATGCGGGTGCTGGACCGGCGCCGCCACGCCAATCCGCCCAGGCTGATCGTGATCGATCCGCGCACCACCATGACGGCGCGCGAAGCGGACCTGCACCTGGCCCCGCGCATCGGCACCAATGTCGCCTTGCTCAACGGCTTGCTGCACCTGCTCATCGAAGGCGGCCATGTGGACGAGCAATTCGTCAACCAGCGCACCATGGGCTTTGCCGACCTCAAGCAGCTGGTGGCCGAGTATCCGCCCGAACGGGTGCAGGAGATCACCCAGGTGCCGGCGGCCGACCTGCGCCGCGCCGCACAGATGATCGGCGCCTCATCCGGCTTGGTGTCCACCTGCCTGCAGGGCGTGTACCAGTCCAACCAGGCCACGGCGGCGGCGGTCCAGGTCAACAACATCAACCTGGTGCTGGGACGGATCGGTAGACCCGGCTGCGGCGTGATGCAGATGAATGGCCAGCCCACCGCCCAGAACACCCGCGAAACGGGCGCCGATGGCGACCTGCCCGCTTTTCGCAACTGGAACAATCCAGAACATATCGAGGACCTGGCACGCGTCTGGAATGTCGACCCGGCCATCATCCCGCACTGGAGCCCGCCCACCCATGCCATGCAGATCTTCCGATACTGCGAGAGCGGCTCGATCCGCATGCTGTGGATCCAGGCCACCAATCCGGCCGTCTCGCTGCCCCATCTCGACCGGGTGCGCAAGATCCTGCAACGGCCCGAGCTCTTCGTGGTCGTGCAGGACGCGTTCCTCACCGAGACGGCGCAACTGGCCGATGTCGTGCTGCCCGCCGCCCTGTGGGGCGAGAAGACCGGCTGCTTCACCAATGTGGACCGCACCGTTCACATCAGCCATCAGGCGGTCGCGCCGCCGGGCCAGGCGCGCTCCGACTTCGACATCTTCGTCGACTTCGCCCGCCGCATGGATTTTCGCGACAAGGATGGCGCGCCCCTGATCAAATGGGATACGCCGGAACAAGCCTTCGAAGGCTGGAAAGCCTGCACGCGCGGCCGGCCCTGCGACTACACCGGCCTGAGCTATGAGAAACTCAGCCAGGGCTCCGGCGTTCCGTGGCCCTGCAACGCCGAGCATCCCGACGGCGAGCCCCACCTTTACCGCGATCATGTGTTTCCCACCCATGCCGGCTACTGCGAAAGCTACGGCCACGACATCGTGACGGGCGCCCCCGTTCCGGCCCTCAAGTACCGCGCCGCCGATCCGGCCGGCCGGGCCGTGCTCAAGGGCGCGCACTATATGGCGCCTTTTGAAGAGCCGGACCAG
>JBKHWY010000458.1:0-4081 GCA_046566285.1 Gammaproteobacteria bacterium
TGATCTATGACATCATGAACGATGCCCAGCGCAAGGCTTACGAGGAGATGCTCGAAGTCGACTTTTCCTTCGCCATTCCCGGCCTGGCGCGCTTCCGCGTCAATGCCTACAACCAGGACCGCGGCGCCTCGGCCGTGCTGCGCACGATTCCGTCGACCATCCTCAGCCTCGAACAGCTGAACGCGCCGAAGATCTTCGCCGACCTGGCCCTGAAGCCGCGCGGCCTGGTGCTGGTGACCGGCCCCACCGGCTCGGGTAAGTCGACCACGCTGGCGGCCATGGTGGGCTACCGCAACGAGAACAGTTACGGCCACATCATCACCATCGAAGACCCGGTGGAGTACGTGCACCCGCACCGCAACTGCATCGTCACGCAGCGCGAAGTGGGCGTCGATACCGACAGCTTCGAGGCGGCGCTGAAGAACTCCCTGCGGCAGGCGCCGGACGTGATCCAGATCGGCGAAATCCGCGACCGCGAGACCATGGAACACGCGATCGCCTTCGCCGAAACGGGCCACCTGTGCATGGCCACCCTGCACGCCAACAGCTCGAACCAGGCGCTCGACCGCATCATCAACTTCTTCCCCGAAGAGCGCCGCGCCCAGCTGCTGATGGACCTGTCGCTGAACCTGAAGGGCATGATCTCGCAGCGCCTGATTCCGCTCAAGCAGAGCAAGGGCCGCTGCGTGGCCATCGAGATCATGTTGAACTCCCCGCTCATCTCGGACCTGATCTTCAAGGGCAACGTCCACGAGATCAAGGAGATCATGAAGAAGTCGCGCGAGCTGGGCATGCAGACCTTCGACCAGGCCCTGTTCGACCTGCACGAAGCGGACATGATCACCTACGAGGACGCGCTGCGCAACGCCGACTCGGTGAACGACCTGCGCCTGGCCATCAAGCTGCACGGCAAGGACGCGAAGAAGCGCGACCTCGCGGCCGGGACGGAACATCTCGGTATCATCTGATGAACGTATTCGACTTCAGCGTGCTTGACATCGGCGGCCGCGAGGTCGAACTGGCCAGCTTTCGCGGCCAGGTCCTGCTGGTGGTGAACACCGCCAGCGCCTGCGGTTTCACCCCGCAGTACGCGGCCCTTGAAACGCTTTACCGCGATTACGCCGACCGGGGCCTGGCCGTGCTGGGCTTTCCCTGCAATCAGTTCGGCAAGCAGGAACCGGGGGCCAATGCCGAGATCGGCGCCTTCTGCGAACGCGAGTACGCGATCACCTTTCCCATGTTCGCCAAGATCGAGGTCAACGGCGGGAACGCCCACCCGCTGTATGCCCACCTGAAGCAGGCCGCGCCCGGCGTGCTGGGCACGCGCTCCATCAAATGGAACTTCACCAAGTTCCTGGTCGGGCGCGACGGCACAGTGTTCCGCCGGTATGCGCCGAACACGCCGCCGCTGGATCTGGCCAACGATATCGAGGCGCTGCTGGCGGCCTGATTGGCCGGGATGGGAAAAAGGAGCTACGGCTCCTTTTTTTTCGCCCCAGCTCAGCAGTTATGGGTTTGAGGAATGGGGATTATCAGCGCGATGACACGGCTTAATGTTGAGTTATCCGATCCATGAATCGAATGCATCAGAACATTGAATTGGATTTATATCGGGCCCAGCTTCATACTTCGTTCCATCAACTGATCAAACAAGAGAGGAACGAAAAATGAACGCACTGAAAAACATGGAATTCATCTTTGTTGTCGCCGCCATCGTGGCCGTGACCGCAGCGACCAAAGCCCCGGTCAAGCCAGTCGCGCCAAGCGCAGCACCCGCGATCGTCACCAGCAACACCGAGATGATCAAGGTGGTTGTCGCTGCCAAGCGTCCGTCGAAGGAAGAGAAGGCACAACTGGCCGTCCTGTAATTCCCGCGTCACTGTTGTAGGGTGATTGTCCCGCTGATTGAATGACCACTCTGGAGAGCACCATGAACATCCTGAAGAACATGGAAGCCATCTTTATCGTTGCCCTGGCCGTGAGCCTGAGCGCCAGCGCCTTCGCCGCGCCGCGCGCCGCCCACGCTCCCACCCAGCAGGTGGTGCATGCCGATAAAATGATCAAGGTCGTCATCAGCGGCAAGCGAATGTCCCACCTCCAGGGCGGCCAGCACGCCTGATCCTTCGCGGCGCATCCGCGCCGCCCGTCGTACCCGCCGGCGTGGCGGGCTTATTTGGCCCGCGCCGGCACCGCAGTCGCCCCCACCATCCGGTCCAGCCAACCCACGGCGTCGTGCTCCAGCGCGGCGCGTTCGCTGTTCATCTCCTTCCATGCATCGGCATCGGCTTGGGTCCCAAAGGCCAGCTTGCCATCACTCAGCCTGACGCTGCCCAGCCGCGCTTGCGCGAAGCTGGCCATGCGCCGATCCATCTCGAGCACGCGCTGCGAGCTCTCACTGGCCTGCGCCAGCGCCGCCAGTTGCTGGCCGACGGTCGCGTCGAGGTTGGTCGCGCTCCCTCCCGGGATGAACGGCTGCACCTCGCGTAGCTGGTCCGCGCGCCAATGCGTGACGTCCTCCATTTCGCGATAGAACGCTTGCATGGCTTGCTCCCGTTCGTCCAGCGCCGCACGCATGCGGGCGATTCCTTCCGCACTGACCAGGTTCGCCGACGCCAGCACGGCCTCGCGCGTTTGCCGGTTGACGATGGCGTTAACCCGGTCCCGCGCGGTGAAGCAGCGGCGCAATGCGGTTTCCATCGCTTCCAGAACGCGGTCATAGATTGGCAGGCCCGTGCGCTCATGGGGAATATCGGCCACGCCCCTGCCGCCCTCGTGGTCGAGCTGGTACAGGCGCGTGGCCATGGCGGACAGGTCCTGGGTGAGCGCGCGCTCGTGGGCCGCCATCAGCTGGTTCATGGTTTCACGGTCTATGGCGCACTGCGCCACACCCCTTAGCGCCTGCCCACCCGGCCCTGCCCATATGCGTTCGACGTCCTGCTGCTGCGCCGCGCTCAGGCGAATAGGCGACTTGCCGTTCTCGTTCGCTTCGCGCAGGGCGCTGCTCACCAGCGGGATGCGCGCGGTCGCCAGGGCGGCGCTGACATCGGCAGGCGTGAGCTTTCCGGCGCATTGGCGCGCCAGGTCGGCCGCCATGGCCTGCTCACTCTTGACGCGCATGTAGTGCTCCACCAGCTCCACCCTCAGCGACGGCTTGGCCTGCGCCTCCTTGTCGCGCTTGGCGAACGCCGCCTGCACGCCTTTTCTCAGCAGGCTGACGGTATGCGACTCCAGCAGGAACGCTGTGAGGTCTTGCTCGTGCTGGCTGGGCCGCTGGGCCGCAGCGACATTGGAAGTCACCGGCTCGGCGGCGCCGCATGCAGGCGCAAGGCAAGCCAGCACGCTGGCCATGAAGAGGGATCGGAACGGGATGGGGCGGGCCAAGGTGATCTTTCCAGTGGTGAGGTGAGGGGCGTGTTTCCTCTCGGAATGATAGCCGTTTCGGCACGCCAGCGCAGCAGATATAGCGAATGCGAATGGACCCCATCACAGCCAGTCGCTATCATAATGTTCAGTTATCTCATCCGTGAATGCGGAACATCAGATCATTTGATTGGATTTATATCCCGTGCGCTCGCATACTTCTACTCAACAACTCATCACTCAAAAGGAAAGCAAAATGAACGTCCTCAAAAACATGGAAAGCATCTTCGCTGTTGCCGTTGTAGTCACCATCAGCGCCACCGCCATCGCCAAGCCGCGTCCAGTGCACACCCCGGTCGTCGCCAGCGCCGAGAAGGTCATCACCGTGGTCGTGCCAGGCAAGCGTCTCTCGACCGTTGAAAAGAACCGTCTGGCAGTGCTGTGATCGGCCGCGAAGGCAACGAAGTAAATCCAAGTAGTTGAAGTAAGCGCAGTTTAGTAATTCAACGCACGATCGATCAGTTCGATCCAGTGCGTGACAGGGAGCTCGGTTCCCGACTGAAGATGGGTCAGGCAACCGATGTTGGCAGTGACGATTTCCTGCGCCCCGGTCGCCCTCAAGTTCTCCAGCTTGCGCTCGCCCAGCTCATGCGAGAGCGCAGGTTGCAGGACCGAATACGTGCCCGCCGAACCGCAGCACAGATGGCTGTCCGCGCATAGC
>JBKHWY010000459.1:0-4069 GCA_046566285.1 Gammaproteobacteria bacterium
TGCGAAGTCGCCGGCTTCCGGGTTCATGTCGGTATCGACGGGACCCGGTTGCACATTGTTGACGGTGATGCCGCGCGGCCCCAGGTCGCGCGCCAGGCCTTTGGCCAGGCCGGTCAGGGCCGATTTGCTCATCGCGTAGACGGCGCCGCCGGCCGCGCTGAAGTTGCCACTGGCCGTGATGGCGCCGTTGCGCATCGTCTGCCAGTAGCCGTTCAGGGTCAGGTAGCCGGTGCCGGCGGCCCACTCGATGGCGTGGAAGGTCGAGCCGTCCGTCCGCCGCACGCTGATGCTCGCATTGTTCCCGGCGCTGGCCATGTAGTTGCCGGCAAAGCCCGCGCCCAGCTCCGACGGGTCGTCATAGCAGTTGGCGCCCGCGTAGCCGCAGCCGTTGTTCGCGCCCGAGCCGCTGAAGTGGAACAGCAGGCCATCCTCGACGTAGTCGTTGGCCAGCGGCAGGTTGGCATCGAAACTGGCGAAGTTGGTGCGCACGTCCACGGCATTGGCGCCGAAGCCCTGGATGACGCCGGCCGAGGCCATGGAAGCGGCGCCCAGGCCCAGGGCGGCGGCGAACAGGTGGTTGAGTTTTTTCATGAGAATCCTTGGCTGGGTGTTCATGGCTGCTTGATCAGATCGACGGCGTCGTAGGCAAAGCCCGGGCTGAGAAAGCCCGTGCCCGCCGTGCCGCTGATGGCGCTGATGGTGACGAGGTTCTGCCCGACCACCAGTTCGCTGGCCGGGATGTCGAAGGTGTACAGCGTGTTGTTGCCCCGGTAGGTGCCCACCGTGAGCGTGCGCGTCTTGGGCTGGCTGGGCGCGGGCGGATTGGCCGACACCCACCCGTTCACCTGCACCTTCGGGCGTGCGCCGGCAAAGGCCACCGTGGTGCCGATGCGCAGGCGGTAGTTCCCGATCTGGCTCTTCCTCAGGTTGAACTTGATGACGGTGTTGTTGTTCACGTCCTTCCACTGGTAAGCCGGAAAGCCGGTGGCGGGCAGCGAGGAATTGACCTCGTACTCGGGCACCACCCAGCTCTTCATGCGCACGTCCTGCGGGTGCATGGTCGTGACCTTGTCGCCGTTGAGGAGTTCAACCGGGCTGCCGTCCCAGCTGCCGATGCGCCACAGGGCCGGCGTGGCCGAGGGGTCGGCGGAAATCGCCACCGGCGCGAGATCAAGCGTGGCGCCGGCCTGCACCGTCACCTGCCGCGTTTCCACTTCCAGCTCGTTGCGGTACACCTTCAGGGTGTAGTCGCCCGGGCGCATCGCGCCGGTGACGAAGTGGCCGTCGGCCGGGTCCACGTCGGCCCAGTACTGCGCCTGCGCGTTGGCCAAGCCCACCGTGTAGGGCACGCCCGCCTCGCGTCCGGTGACGCTGGAGGCCACCCGTCCGCGCGCGCTGTCGGGCAGATAGCCGAGCAGGTTCATGTCCTTGAACCAGCCCGTGTCGACCGGGCCGGGGGCCGTGCCATCGTTGAACACCAGCGTATAGCTGTTGAGCACTCGGAAGCGGAACGCTTCGGTCTGCGCTTCGCCGTAGTTGATGATGTAGGTGAGCTCCTGGTTGGTGGCGGTGGCCTGGTTGAGCAGGCTGCGGTAGAACGGCCCGCCCGAGTTGCCCTCGTTATTGTCACGCACGATCCACATGCCGGCCGTGGCGCTGGTGGCGCCGATGAACTGCCAGTCCTTCAGGCGCATGTTCGAGTAGTGCTTCGAGCGCGTCTCGCCATTCGGCAGGCCGAAGATGTCGCCCGACTCGATGGCCCCGGTGGTGCCGCGCAGGTCGGAGGGCGCGGGGCCGTTGGGCAGCGCGTCGATGGGCACGCGCACGATGAAGCGCGCCAGGTTCAGCGTGTCCGGCTCGCTGGTGAAGTAGGTGCCCATGTAGATCCGTGGTTCACCCTTCTTGGCGAGGTAGTAGTGGGTCAGATTGCCCGCCTGGACCGTCACTTTGATGAAGTCCGTGCCGATGGTCTCGGCGCTGACGTCCACGGCCGAGATACCCTTGTAGAGATAGTCGAAGCCGGAATTGACCTGGGTGCCGCGTGATTGGTCCTGGTACTGCACGCCCTTGTAGACCATGGAGGCGATGTCGCCGGCGGACTGGGTCGAGCGGCCATTGTCCGTGCGGCGGATCTTGAAGACCAGGCCGGCGCCGGTGTCGATGGTGTAGAACTCGGCGTCTTCGGCGATGCCGAAGCTGCCGGTCACGGCCTGGATGTCGGCGAGGTTGCTGGTGCGCTGCGGCGCGGCCGGGTCGGCCGTGGTTCCTCCGCAGCCGGCCAGCCATGCAGCGGCTACAACCCCGGCGACCGAGGCTGTCAATGGTTTGATGTTCAAGGAATGTCTCCTGGTTTTATTGGAACGGATGCCCCGATCTGGGGGAGGTGCCGGTCCAGTATCCCGTTCGCGGCGCGGGCGCGTCAACGCGACGCGCGGGGTGGCGGGGAGAAAATCATGGAGTTGATTGTAGGTAGCGCTAACCGTGCGGTTATGCAGCGGTCGGGGACCTCAAAACCGTCGCCCTGGCGAAGGCCAGGGCCCATACCGCACTCAATCGGTGATGCAGCTCTACTCTGCGCAAGCGCATCATCGGCCCTGACGCAGAGTGGAATCGCGTCACTGGTTGAATGCGCTTTGGGCCCTGGCCTTCGCCAGGGCGACAGTATTGAGGGCACTGGCGCGATCGAGCGATGCGGAGGGCGAGCGCTCAAGCCTTCTTCGCACGCTTCTTCGGCGCCAGCATGGTGCCGGTGCAGCCGGGCATGCCGCAGCGGCATTCGAACAGCTTCTTGACCTTGGGCGTGTGCCGCTCCTCGTACACCAGCGCGTAGTTGTAGTTCAGCTCTTCCCCACGCTCGATATCGCGCAGGGCGTAGATGTACACGCGGCCATCGTCTTCCTCCGCCTCGCAATTCGGTTCGCAGGCGTGGTTGATGAAGCGGGTGTCGTTGCCCTGGCTGCCGCCGTCGATCACGCGGCCATCGTTGAGCGAAAAGAAGAAGGTATGGTTGATCGGTCCGCCGCTGGCGGCGGCGCGCACGGCCGATTCGTCGCTGGTGATGCGCTCGCCCTCGTACTCGTCGATGCGTTCACCGGCGCGGATCTTGCGACGGGCGAACACGCCATTGCCGTGGATCGGAGAACGCTTGACCACGTAGGACTTGAGTTCGGAGGAAGGTTTGTTTGCGCGTGAGGTAGCCATGCGCCTATTGTAGATATTTTTTCGACCACAGGGCAACGCGCTTGTATTGAATCTGCTATCGAATCTGCTACTGGGCCTGCCACCCTCCCCCGAGCGCCTGGATCAGCGCCACCGCCGTACTCAAACGGTCCGACTGCGCCTGGATCAGCGCGCGCCGCGCCGACAGCGCGGTGGCCTGGGCCTGCACCACTTCGGTATAACTCACCTGCCCTGCCTTGTAGCGGTTCAGCATCTGCTGCTCGACCTGCTCGGCCGCGCTGGAGGCTTGCTGGCGCAAGCCCTGCTGCCGGGCCAGCACGCGCGTGGCGGCCAGTTGGTCTTCCACGTCGGCGAAGGCATTGAGGACGGTCTGACGATAGCGCGCGGCGGCCGCCTCCTGCTGGGCCTGTGCGCCGGCCACGCTGGCGCGGGTGGCGCCGGCATTGAACACGCTTTGCGCGGCCGACAGGCCCAGCGACCACACGGCATTGGAAAGGCTGAACAGGTCGGCCACACGCGAGACGGTGGTGCCGTAGGAGCCCGTCAAACCGAGGTTTGGAAAGTAGGCCGAGCGGGCGATGCCGATCTGCGCGTTGGCGGCCGCCACGCGGCGCTCGGCGGCGGCGATGTCGGGCCGGCGCTGCAGCAGCGTGCTGGGCACGCCCACGGGAATCTCGGGAATGTCCACGCGCCAGGGCGCGGCGACCAGCGTGAAGTCGGCCGGCGCCTTGCCCACCAAAATCGCGATCGCATGCTCGAACTGGGCGCGTTGCAGCGACAGGTTCAATTCATCGGCGCGGGCGTTGGCCAGCTGGGTTTCGGCCTGCAGCACGTCGGACTTGGCGACGATGCCGGCCTTGTAGCGGTTCTGGGTGATCTCGGCCACGCG
>JBKHWY010000460.1:0-4052 GCA_046566285.1 Gammaproteobacteria bacterium
CGGGCGCCAACGCGTCGGTCTACCTGCGCGGCGCGGACGCCAAGCAGAACGTGGTGCTGGTCGATGGCGTGCGCGTGGGGTCGTCCACCACAGGCGCGGCCACCTGGGCCACGCTGCCGCTGGCCAGCGTCGAGCGCGTCGAGATCGTCTACGGCCCCCTGGCCACCATGTACGGCGCCGACGCCATTGGCGGCGTCGTGCAGATTTTCACCCGGCGCGGCGCGGGGCCGGCCAGCGTGTTCGCCCAGGCCGGCGGCGGCAGCCGTGGATATCGCACCGCCGAAGCGGCGGTGGCCGGCGGCACCGATGGCGAACACGCGGTCCACTACGCGTTTGCGCTGGCGCGCGACAAGGACCAGGGCTTTTCCAGCCTGCGCCCCGGCTCGTCCCAGTACAACCCGGACCTGGACGGCTACGACCGTGACAGCGCCAGCGCCCGCGTGGGCGTGCGCGTGGCCGAACACACGGAAGCGGGTTTGGTCTACCTGCACAGCCACCTGAACGCGCAATACGACTCCGGTTCGTCGAGCTACGACAGCCGCACCATCAAGAACCTGGACAACGTGGCAGTGTACGGCCGCCACCAGTTCACGCCGGGATGGACCGTGCAGCTGCAGGCGGCCGAATCGAGCGACGAATCGACCGACCTCACCGGCACCAGCGCATCGGGCACCAGCCGCATCGAAACGCGCCAGAACTTCTATACGCTGCAAAGCGACCTGGCCCTGGGGACGGACCTGGTGCAAGTGTTCGCCGAGCGCCGCATCGAGGAAGTGGTGTCGAACACCAGCGCGGCCTTGACGCGCGCGCGCAGCACCAATTCGCTGGCGGCCGCCTATTCGCTCAAGCGCGGCGCCCACCTGGCCTCGGTCAGCGTGCGCGATGACGACAGCAGCCAGTACGGCTCGAAAGTCACCGGCGCGCTCGGCTATGGCCTGCGGCTCAGCCCAGCCCTGCGCGCGAACGCCAGCGCCGGCACGAGCTTTCGCGCGCCGACTTTCAATGAACTCTACTTCGGCGGCTATGGCGTGGCCAGCAACCGCCCCGAGCGGGGCCGCAACCTGGAAGCGGGGCTGCACTACCAGGCCGGGGCCACGCGCGCCAGCCTGGTCGCCTATCGCAACCGCCTGACCGACCTGCTGGTCAACTTGGGCAAATGCCCCGTCGAAGTGGCCACCCACCCGAGCGGGTGCGCTTATAACGTCGACCGCGCCACCCTGCGTGGCGTGTCGCTGGACGGCGCCACCCGCTTCGGCGGCCTGGAACTGCGCACCACGCTCGACTGGCAGGACCCGCGCGACGACACCACCGGCAAGCAGCTGACCCGGCGCGCGCGCCGTCACGGCGTGGTGGCCGCCGACTACACCCGCGGCCCATACAGCGTGGGCGCATCGGTGCTGTTCTCGGGGCGGCGTTTTGATGACGCGGCCAATCGCAACGCGCTGGCCGGCTATGGCCTCGTCAACCTGCACGCCAGCTATGCATTCGCGCCGGATTGGTCGATACTGGCACGCTGGAACAACGCCACCGACAAGCGCTACGAACTGGCGCGCAACTACAATACCGCCGGTTCGACCCTGTACGCCGGGCTGCGTTACGGCTTTCACTGACTGGAGCATGTGTGCACCCGCCTGTCCGTCCGCCCCCCACCCTGAGTCCACCGCTGCGCCAGCGCGCCGCCGTCATCATCACGGCGCTGCTGGTCGCGTCCTTCGCCAGCTTCGTGCTGGCGGTGATGGTCGGCTCGGTGCCGGTGCCACTGGCGGAGATGCCCGATGCGCTGGCCCAGCTGGCGCGCGGCCAGACGCAGACGCTGGCGGCCACCCTGCTCGAGCTGCGGCTGTCGCGCGCGCTGGTGGCATTTGTCACCGGCGCATCGCTGGCCCTGGCCGGGGTCATGATGCAGGCGCTGCTGCGCAATCCACTGGCCGATCCGTACGTGCTGGGCATCTCGGGCGGCGCCTCGGTGGGCGCGCTGGCGGCGCTGATGGCCATGTGCGCGCTCTGGGTGGTGGACGTCGCCGCGTTCGGCGGCGCGGTCGCCATCTCCGCGCTCCTGTACGTTCTGGCGCGGCGCGACCTGCGCAGCGGCGGTGCGGCTGAAGGGGGCGCCGCGCTGCTGCTGCTCACCGGCGTGATCCTGGCGTCGGCCTGCATGGCGATGGTGTCGCTGTTCCTGTCGATCGCGCCCGAAGGCCGGCTGCGCAGCATGATCTTCTGGCTGATCGGCGACATCGCCGGGGCGCCGCTGCGCGTGATTCCCTGGATCGTGCTGGCGCTGGGCCTGGCGTTCGCGCTGCGCTGCGCCCGTTCGCTCAACGTGCTGGCCCTGCATGCCGAGGGCGCGGCCACGCTGGGCATTCGCGTGGGGGCGCTGCGCAAGGGGCTGTTCTTCTGTTCCGGCGTGCTGACGGCGGCGGCGGTGACGAATGCCGGCAGCATCGGCTTCGTCGGCCTGATCGTGCCGCACGCCTGCCGCTTCGCCTGCGGACCGGACCATCGCCTGCTGATCCCTGCCGCGACCCTCGGTGGCGGCGCCTACCTGGTGCTGGCCGACACGCTGGCGCGCACCGTCATCGCGCCCCAGCAGCTGCCCGTCGGCGTGGTCACCGCGCTGGTGGGCGCACCGGTGTTCCTGATCCAGTTGCATCGGCTGAACCGCTCATGATCGCAACCCATCAACTGATGCTCAAGGCCGGGCCGCGCACCCTGCTCGCCCATCTCGACTGGCAGGTGGCGCAGGGCGAAAGCTGGTGCATCATCGGCCGCAATGGCGCGGGCAAGAGCACCCTGATGCGCACCCTGGCCGGACTGCGCGCGCCGGACGGCGGGCATGTGTCGCTGCAGGGCCGGGCACTGCGCGACTGGCCCCTGCATGAACTGGCGCGCCAGCGCGCGTTCCTGGCGCAGTCGCGCAGCGACGCATTTGCCTACAGCGCCATCGAAACCGTGCTGGCGGCGCGCCATCCCTACCACGCCAACCGCTACTGGGAAGACAGCACCGATCACCGCATCGCCCATGACGCGTTGGCGGCCATGGAAGTGGACAACCTGGCCGAGCGCGACGTGCGCAGCCTGTCCGGCGGCGAACGCCAGCGCGTGGCGATTGCCGCCCTGCTGGCCCAGGAAACCCCGCTGCTGCTGCTCGACGAACCGGCCAATGCGCTCGACCTGGCGCACCAGGTGAGCACCATGCGGCTGCTGTCCAAACTGTGCCGCGAGCAGGGCCGCACGGTCGTTATGATCGGGCATGACCTGAACCTGGCGCACCAGGCGGCCAGCCATGCGCTGCTGCTGATGGGCGATGGCCGTTGGCTGGCCGGCCCGGTCGACGAGGTCATGCAGGCGCCCATCCTGAGCCGCTATCTCGGCCATCCCATCGAAGTCATCGAACACGGCGCAAGGCGCGTGTTCATCCCCAGCGAGGAAGCATTGTGAGCGACACCCATCAGACCCACGAAACGCACGACGCCGCCGACATCAACGAGCGGCACCGCCTGCGCATGGAGCGCAAGAAGGCCGTCATCGACGCGAAAATCGCGGCGGCCGACAAGGAGATCGGCATCATCATCGTCAACACCGGCAATGGCAAGGGCAAGAGCTCGAGCGGCTTCGGGATGGTCATCCGCGCGATGGGGCATGGCATGAAGGTGGCCGTGGTCCAGTTCATCAAGGGCGCCATGTCGACCGGCGAAGAAAAATTCCTGCGCCGCTTTCCGGACGAGGTGCACATGCACGCGATGGGCGAAGGCTATACCTGGGAAACCCAGGACCGCGAACGCGACATCCAGAAAGCCGGCGAAGCCTGGGCGCTGGCCAAGACCTATCTGTCCGACCCAACCATCGGCCTGGTGCTGCTCGATGAACTCAACATCGCACTGAAATACCGCTACCTGGACGTGGACGTGGTCATCAGCGATCTGCTGGCGCGTCCGCATATGCAGCATGTGGTGATCACCGGCCGGGGCGCACCCGAGCAGCTGATCGACATTGCCGATACCGTCACCGAAATGAACGTGGTCAAGCACGCCTTCAAGGCGGGCATTGGCGCG
>JBKHWY010000461.1:0-4046 GCA_046566285.1 Gammaproteobacteria bacterium
CGCGACCACCGGCGGGACGCCGGGAGGGGGCAGCGGCGCGGCGCTGGCGGCGGAGGCGGCGCTCTCCGCTGCCGGGGCCGGCGCGGCTGCCGGCGCCGCCACGGGCGCAGCCGCGCTGGCTTGCGGCTGGGCCGCTTCGCTCAGGGTTTGCTCGCTGTGTCCGGTGATGCGCTCGCGGAAGCCCTTCGGGCTCATCACGGCGTAAACGATGAGTCCGACGGCCAGCATCCCCAGCAATCTGACTACCGCAAGTAAGCTACGCAATGCAACCATTTGTCCCTCCAATGCCAATGCGAAACATCGGCATTCTACCCGCCCTGGCTGAACTGCCCTCCAAACGGGCTCAGCCTTTGGCGGGCTGGGGCTTGTCGGGGTTGCTCTCGGCGGGGGCGGTTTCGCCCTCGTGCGGCGTCGGCGGGTTGGCTGGCGCGGGGGTGGGATCGGCCGCCGCTGCGGCTGCGGCCGACACTTCGGGCGCGGCCGTCAGCCTGGGATCGACGGCCGCGACCTGGTGCACCGTGGGGCGCGCCGGGGCGCTCGCCAGCATCGACTCCGGCCCCAGCGGCTCGCCGCCGGTCGCCAGCTTGATCTGCGTGGCCAATGCCAGGATGCCTTTCTTGGTCAGGTGGATGCCATCCTTGTTGAAATACTCGGGCCGCTGGGCCGACACCTGGCTCCAGTTAATCAGGCGCACATTCGAGAATTCACGCGTCATCCGTTCGATCATTTCATTGTTGGGCGCGGTCCAGCGGCGCTCGGCATGCACATTAATGACGAGCACCGCCTTGCAGTCGGCCAGCGCATTGAGCAGCTCGCGGAACTGGGCTTCATTGATGTAGCCGTTGGTGCCCAGGTGCAGCAGCACGGTCGATTCGCCCGTCAGCTTGCCGCGCAACTGCTGCACCACTTTCAAGCCCTGGCTGGCCTGGCGGCCCACCTGGGCGTCGATACGGATGCCGGGTATGGTCTTGGACAGGTGGTCGCTGGCGCCCAGCAGCACCGAGTCGCCGATGGCGACGATCTCCTTGCCGCCCGAAATCTTCAGGTTGGCGTCGAGCGCATCGTCCGCCGCCGGCGCCACGGCGGCCGGGGCCGCTGCGGCTTGCACCGGGCTGGGCGGGACCGGCAGCACCGGCGCGGGCGCCACCGCCAGGGAGACGGGCTGCTCGTCCGGCAGGCTGGCCCAGGTCAGCCCGCCTGCCAGCACCAGATAGGTGGCGAAGGTGGCCATGCGCGGCCACGCGGCCGGGTTGCTGAAGTTGAAGCCGGTGGTGGGCAGTTCGATGCAGCGGTACATGACTTCGGCCAGCAGGCCCACCGCCACCAGGGCGGGCAGCAGCACCACGGGATGCGAAAAATCGGTCCAGCCGACGAGGCGCATCCAGGTGAAAATCAGCCAGTGCACCAGGTAGATGGAATAGGAGCGCAAGCCGACCCACTGCACCGGAGCGGTGCGCAACAGGCGCGACAGCAGCGAGGCCGGATCGGTCATCGTGAAGTAGGCCACGATGGCCGAGAGCAGCGGCACCAGCAGGAAGCTGCCCTGGTAAAGCAGCGGGTCGGACGTATTGATGAGGATGCTCATGGCGGCCAGGGCGCCCAGGGCGGCCAGCGCCAGCATGCGGCCCGCATGACGCGTGAACGGCGCGGCGGCCCGCGCCTCCCAGGGATTCCAGAAACAGGCCAGCGCGGCGCCCACCAGCAAGCCCATCGCATGGGTGTCGGCGCCCAGGTAGATGCGGTTCTGATCAGGCGAATCGGCGTTCTGCGCATAGCACCATGCCATCCACAGGGTGCTCAGCACGGCCAGGGCCAGGGCCACGAGGCCGGTGGCGCGCGCGCCCCGGCGCTTGAGCACGGCGTACAGGATGGGCGGCCACAGCAGGTAGAACTGCTCCTCCACCGCCAGCGACCACAGGTGGCGCAGCACGTGCGGGGTGGTGTCGAAATAATCCTGCTTTTCAAAAATCTGCCACCAGTTCGAGTAGTACAGCAGCGCGGCCGGCACGTCGGCCACCAGGCGCTTGTAGGCGTCCAGGCTGATCAGGGGCGTGAACGCCAGCGCCAGCGCGATCAGCCCCAGCACCGGCGGCATCAGCCGCTTGAGCCGGCGGAAGTAGAAGTTCACAAAGCCGAACTCGCCCGTCTTGCGGTAATCCTTCAGGAGGATCGCGGTGATGATGAAGCCGGAAATCGTGAAGAACACATCGACGCCGAAGAAGCCGGCGTCCAACAACCCCGCCACTTCGCAATGAAACAGCACGACGGCGGCGACGGCCAGGGCGCGCAGCCCGTCCAGTTCGGGAAAGCGTTGGCCGTGGGAGGTGACCTGGGTAGGGGGCATGGGATGCACCGATGAATGCTTACGGTTAATGTTTCTTGAGCGAGAACGATTGGCCGAACAGGCGCCCGGACAGTTCATAGCCGCGTGCGGTCATATGGGTCAGGTCCGGCTGCATGAGGGGAGGATCGGCGCGCGCCCATTGCGCCGCGCTGCCCGGCCCGCCCATGGCCGCCTGCCAGTCCCAGAATCTGCAGCGCTGCTCGGCGCTGGCCTGCTTCTGCGCCTGGGCGATCTGGCGGTGGATCGATGCATATTTCAGGCCGCCGCCCACCACGCCCCGGTCGGGCGGGCCGATCAGGATGCAATGCGCGTTCGGGTAGAAGCCGCGCAGGCGCGCCAGGTGGCCGCGCAGCTCGGACAGGTAGCGCTCGCGCTCGAAGGCGGGTACCGCCCCTTCGTTGGTGCCGTACTCGACCAGGATGACGTCGTATTCTGTGCCCCCCGCCAGCGCTTCGCTGACGTTGGCCCAGCCCTGCATCAGCGCGCCGGGCACGCTCAGCGCATCGACGCTGACGCTGGCGCCTTGCTGGTACACCGGCTGGAAGCCGTGCAGCGTGACCTTGCCGGATACCAGGCGCACGCGCAGCAGGGCGGCCGGCTGGTCCGGGGTGATGCGCAGCACCCTGCCGGCGCTGCGGCTCAGCGGCACCAGGCGTTCGTCGCCGCCGTCCACTGATACGCCCAGCAGCAGGGAATCGTCGGGCCTGGCTTTTTCGTAGACGATATCGACCTGCTTGATGCGGGTGGAGGCCAGCGGCGCGCGAAAGTCGAGCGCGACCACGTCGCCCGGGCTTTGCGAACTCATGCTGACGAATCCTTTCGAGAAAGCCTGGGCGCCGCGCTTTTCCTTGTGCGCGTAGGCGCTCTGCCAGCCGGCGCTGGCGCACGCGCTTTTCAACGGCAGCTGCAAGCCTTTCACCTTCATCCCGGCGGCAATGAACGATGGCAGCGTGGCCGTGCGCGGCACGTCGGCCAGCTGCAGGGCGGCGTCGATGAAGTTGCGGGCCGAGGTCATGCTGTCGCCGAACACGGCAATCTTGTAGGGGGCGTTGGCGGTGGTAGTGGAAACATCCGGCAGGACTGTCCAGTCGAATGAGGCGCCGGTGGGGACGCTGCGTTCGCAACCCTCGCTTTGCCCGGCGGCCGCGGCCCCGCTGATGGCCAAAAGGAGCAGTCCGACGAGGAATAAAACGCGGCCGGCGAAGGACATGGTGGCGGTTGGAATCTCGGGTACGGTTGACGCCATGACGGCGGCAACTACAGAAGCAACTACGGGGTCGAGCCAGCCACGACTGCCATGAACGCTCCAGTAATCAGAACGCAAGTATATTGAACGTGCAAGTTTCTGTAAAGAATTTATGTCAAGCAATACAGCGATACGATTTTTTCATAGCGCCAGCGCAAAAACGCATTCATGCGGCCCCTGCCGTGTTCCTAGAATCAGGGAGCACTTCACCCAACAAGGACAGAACATTCATGAAGCAAGCCATTCCCTTCCTCCCCCGCGCAGTGGCGCGCACCTGCCTGGCCGTGAGCCTCTGCGTGGCGCTGGCCGCCTGCAGCAGCTCCGCCCCGCCGCAGATCCAGGCCGACACGCCTGCACCCGCCGCCGCCCCGATTGACCCGTCGTTCGCCAAGGGCGCGGACATCAGCTGGGTGACCGAAATGGAAAAGAACGGGCTCAGCTTCAAGAACCGCGCCG
>JBKHWY010000462.1:0-4042 GCA_046566285.1 Gammaproteobacteria bacterium
GGTCAATCAGTGGAACCGCTCATCGCCCGCAAGTACGAGTACGACCAGGCCGGCAACCTGGTCTCGATCGACGACAAGCGCAATGGCGTGACGCGCTACAGCTATGACGTGATCGGCCGCATCCTGTCGGCCGTGCAGCCGAACCTGGAAGAGCGCTTCGCGTTTGACCCCGCCCACAACATCATGGATGCCACCACGGCCAAGGTCGGCCGCGTGGAAGGCAACCGCGTGCGCGTGTTCGAGGACAAGCGCTATGACTACGATGCGCATGGCAATGTGGTCGAGAAGCTGATCGGCAAGCACACCAAAATGCGCTTCGAGTGGAACGCGGCGCATCAGATGGTGAAGAGTGTCGTGGCGCGCAATTCGTCGGATGCGGTGCAGACGGTAAGGTACTTCTACGATCCGTTTGGGCGCAGGATTGGCAAGCGAGATGCGTTTGGGACGACTCGGTTTGTTTGGGATGGGAATCGGTTGCAGTGCGAAACACGTGGCAGCCACGACCGCACCTATGTTTACGACACCGGCACATTCGTGCCGCTAGCACAGCTCGACAATTTGGTCCGGTGCGATGCTACGGTCACCCATTCGAGTATTTCTTACCTGCAAACAGATCATTTAGGTACACCACGCGAAGTCACCAGCTCTGCTGGAGACGTACTTTGGACTGCGCAGTATCGGACCTGGGGAACTGTATGCTCCGTTGTCACCGCTTCTGCGCCCGAGACACTATCAAGCGACGACGCGGTTATGGCACTGCAACCAATTCGCTTTCAGGGGCAATATTTCGACGAGGAGACGTCACTTCACCACAATAACTTCCGATATTATGACCCCGATATTGGGCGATTTATATCGGTCGACCCTATTGGTCTTGCTGGCGGTCTCAATAATTTTCGATATGCTCCTAACCCTACAACTTGGATCGACCCACTGGGGTTAAAGTGTGAGGGGCATAGCGCGCCACAAACCGACGGCAATAGTGCGAATGGTAAGTCCAGTGGACGGTCGTTTTGGCCGAGGCAAACAACTTTCGAAGAGATAACAGTCTATCCACGTGACGACATTTTCGATCCGAACTTGGTCACCGAGTGGCGGGCCGGCGGGAAAATTGTAACGGGCTCGAACGTTGAAAGGATGGCAACAGGCAGGGCGCCGATTGGTACCGATGGCAAGCCCGTGAATCTCCACCACATGCTGCAATCGAACGACAGCGCGATTGCGGAGTTAACGCAGACGTTCCATCAGCAAAATAGTAAAATCATCCATATCAACCCGAATACGATCCCCTCTGGGGTAGACCGAGCTGCCTTCGATGCATGGAAATCCAGGTATTGGGCAAACCGTTCAACAGAATTTATACCAAAATAGCATGCATACAAATATAGCTGAGGTTGAAGACCTCATTTCACGCAATACCTCGGTTGTTGACTTTGGAACCGCAGCGGATGCGGTCAGCGACGAATGGGTCGGCAGAGCTGAAGCTCAACTCAACCGTACTTTACCACCATCGTACAAATGGTTTCTGAAGAACTATGCCGGCGGCGAAATTGGCGGCGAAGAAATATACAGCATTTATGGACTTCCATTTGAAACCGTAAACGGTGGAGATATCGTTTCTCAGCATCTGCGTGGGTGCGCGACGGGCCTACATAATGACTCCCAGCTTACGATAAGTGAAACGGATTTTGGCGAGGTATTCTTCTTCGATTTGAATACCAATAACGCGGGCGAGTATCCTATTTATCTGCGCCTACCCTCTGGCGAACAAATTAAATACGCAAATGACTTCTACGAATTTCTAAAAAAGCGAATCGTAGCGCACACAGGCTAAAACGCGAGTACCTACGCGGATGGGCTCAACGAGGCGCGACAACGGGGTCAGCGCGACAACGCAGGACAACGGGGTCAGTGCCGACAATGGACAACGGGGTCAGTGCCGACAATCGGACACGGACTGAACTGTTCAGTTTAGCCGAGAGTCACGGGTGTGATGATAAGCTCGTGTCCGAATGTCGGCACTCGTATATTGAACCTGCCGCTGCCGCAGATAATCCAAGTGTTGAAGCGGCCGGGCGGGGTGACGCTGATTGGCACGATTGCCATTGAGCGCGTGGGAAGGACAAACGGGACGCACTGCTCTGTTCGGTTGAGCGCACGGCCGAGAGTCCCGCTGACAAGTCTCTTCCCGCAATATGCCGGAAAATGGCCGAGGGCGTGGCCACCGCCTGGCATGCGGGCGAACTGCCGCACAGCGCGCGCGGACAATACAGCGCCATGATCCAGAGTGCCAGCAGCTCCTTCGCCGAAGGCAAACTGCTGCTCGTGATGGCTATTCTCAGCGCCATCGTCGCGTATGTGACGCGCGGCCAGGTCAAGAATTCGCTGCTGGTCCAACAGCTCGGCAAGAGCAGGCTGGGACCGCGCTTCGCCGAATGGGTCGGCGCCAACAGGGACAAGCTCCTGGCCCACCCCAAGCTGCAGCCCAAGCCGCCCGCCGGCGCGGCCGAACGCAAGCCGGCCGGTTCGCAAGGCGGCAGCAAGGCGCCGGAAGCCGAAAAGCCGGCCTCGCCCGACAAACCGGAAAAGAAAGGCAAGGCCGAGAGGCCCTGCCCGGTGGCCCCCGGCGCTCCCTTGGTAGCCGCGCCCGTCAGCCCGATCACCGGCGCCAAGATCCTGGCCGCCGAACTCGATCTCGACTTCGCCCTGCCCGCTCCCCTCCCCCTCATCTGGCAGCGGGTCTACTCGTCCGACGCCAGGCGCGGCACCTGGCTGGGCCAGGGCTGGTCGCTGCCGATCTCGGACTGGCTGCGCATCACGGCCGACGAAGTCGTCCTGATCGACCCGTTCGAGCGCGACATCACCTTCTCACTGCCGCGCGTGGGGCAATCGATCCATTCGCCCTCCGAGCAGATCACCCTGCTGCGCAGCGACGAGCACAGTTTTGAGGTCATCGACCCGGACGGCCTGCGCACCCTGTTCGCCACGCTCGGTGGCGGCGACGTCGCACGCCTGACCGGCTGGATCGACGCCAACAACAACCACATCAAGATCGAATACGACGCGCGCCAGCTCCCCGTGCGCATCGAAGACAGCGCCGGTCGCACCTACGCGCTGGAATTCGGCCAGTATCGCGGGACGCCGCGTCTGGCCGGCGTCAGCCTGGTGCAACCGGGTGCGGCGCCCGAAACCCTGGTGCGCTACGAATTCGACGCGGCCGGCAACCTGCAGCGCGTGCGCAACCGCGCCGGCGACATCACCCGCCAGTTCGCCTACCGCAACCACATGATGGTCGAGCACAGCCAGCCGGACGGGCTGGTCTCACGCTACGAATACGATGTGGAGGAGCCGGAAGGCAAAGTCACCCGCACCTGGACCAACACGGGCCAGTGGTGGGAGCTGCGCTACCTGGCGCAGGAAACCATCGTCACCGACAACCTTGGACGCGAACAGCGCTACCGCTTCGACGCACGGCGCCGCTATGTCGGCCTGGTCGATGCCGCCGGCGGCGTCACCACGCGCGAGCTGGACGAGGACGGCCACCTGCTCGCGCTCACCGACCCCGGTGGACGCAGCATCCGCTACCACTACGACACGCGCGGGCGCGTCATCCGCGTCGAACGGGGCGGCAGAGGCACCGGCATCGTCTACGACAGCCGCTTCGACAAGCCGGCCCTCATCACCGACGCGCTCGGCCACACCACCGCCCTGCGCTACGACGGCTTCGGCAACCTGGTCAGCGTCACCAACGCGTTGGGCCAGCGCACCAGCTACCAGTACGACGGCCGCGGCCTGCCGATCAAGGTGACGGACGCGCGCGGCGGCGTCAAACGATTGGACTACAACAACGCCGGCCAGTTGATCAGCTACACCGACTGCTCCAACAACACCAGCAGCTTCAGCTACGACGCCCAGGGGCGCCTGGTGCGCGCGCTGGACGCCAACGGCCACGCCAGCACTTACCAGTACGACGCACTCGGCCGGCTGACGTCGGCCACCCATGCCGACGGCTCGGTCGAACGCTACGAATACGATGCGCTCG
>JBKHWY010000463.1:0-4039 GCA_046566285.1 Gammaproteobacteria bacterium
GGCCGCTGCATGGCGCAGGTTACCCACCAGGGTCGCGTGCGCCAGCTCGACGCTGACATTGGGCGGCAGGCGGCCGGCCAGGCAATGCAGCTGGCCCACCTGCAGTTCGTCGGCGTATTCCAGCGCCAGCTCCACACTGTCGCGGAATTCATCGGTGCGGCGCGGATCGCAGGCGATGCCGCGCTCGCCCGCGCTCCAGTCGCCCGCAGGCAAGTTGAACAGCGCCAGTTGCAGGTCGTAGCGCGTCAGGCGGCTGGCGATCTGCCCGGCGTCGAAGGCATAGGGGAACTGGAACTCGACCGCATCGAAGCCGCTGGCACGGGCGGCCGCGAAGCGGTCGAGGAAACTGACTTCGTTAAACAACATCGTCAGGTTGGCTGCAAATCGGGGCATGGCGACGCGTCGTTACAAAAATTTAAAGTCCGCCATGCTATCAAAGCTCCTTGGATTTCAGTGCGCAATTGGAGCGTCCTGCACATCGCGGATCGGGGTGGCCAGGTAACCGGTCAGCGCAGCGAGCACCAGGAAGACGCCCCCGGCCGCGAACAGCTCGTGCACGGCCACCCACTTGAGCAAGAGGCCCGCCACGCCGGCGGCCAGCGGCGCCATGCCCATGAAGATGAACATGAAGATGCTCATGGCCCGTCCCAGCATGGCGCGCGGCACCCGTTGCTGGATCCAGCTGAACACCGCCACCTGCATGAACCCGGCCAGCACCCCGGCTGGCAACATCAGCATGACGGCTTGCCAGGTCGCGTTGACCAGGCCGATCGGCCCCAAGGTCAGGCCCAGCAAGCCATCGACCAGCAGCAGGGTGGTGCCCAGGGTGCGCACCCGCAATTTGCCCAGCACGCCGGACAGGACCATCCCCAGCAGCATGCCGGCGCCGTTCGCCCCCAGCAAAAGGCCGAGCGATGCGCCGCCGTGCAGGCGCGCCTCGGCCAGCACCGGCAAGGCCACCTGCATGATGCCGCCCGCCACGAATGCGCACACGGCCCAGTACAGCATCAGTGCGCGCAGCGCGGCATCGCTCCAGATGGCGGCCATGCCGGCCTTCACGGCGGCCAACACGCCGGCATGCGCGCCCTGGGGCGCTGGCGCCGCCAGCATCTTGACCCGGGATAGCGTCCAGGCCGACAGGGCAAAACTGATGCAATCGAAGCCGAAGGCGAACGCCAGGCCGCGGGCGCCGCCCGGCGCCCCGGCGCCGGCGTCGCCGAACACGGCCAGCAGCAAGCCGGTCAGGAGTGGCCCGGCCAGCAGGGCCAGCTGGCGCAAGCCCATCATCATGCCATTGGCTTGCTGCAGCAACTGCGGCTTGACCACGTGCGGCAGCATCGAGGTGCCCGACGGCACGCTGAAGGCCGAGGCCAGGCCGATGCCGAGCGCCAGCGCGCCGATTACCGGCAGGCTCGCCTGGCCCAGGTACACCAGCCCGGCCAGCAGGCCCAGCAGGACCGTGTTCACGTGCTTGGTCAGCATCAGCACGGTTTTCGGCGAGTAGCGGTCCACCATGGCGCCGCCGATCAGGATGAAGAGGGCGCGCGGAATGCTGGACAGGGCAATGATCAGCCCCATCTTGAGAGCGTCGCCGGTGGTGGTGAGAACCAGCCAGGGCAGGGCGATCAGGGTGAACTGGTCGCCCAGGTTGGAAATGAGCGCGCCGCCCATCATCCAGCGTACGCTGGGGTCTTGCAGCAGTTCGGAACGGGGCGGGGTTGGCATGGCGGCTCCTGCTCAGCTGTTGGCTGCGTGCAGGCCGGCCAGTTGGCCCAGCACCTCGTTGAGCGCTTCCAGCTGCGCCGGTGCGAACGCGCGCATGGCGTCGCGGCTGATCAGGTCCACCACGTCGGTGGCATTGGCCACCAGTTCCAGGCCCGTGGGGGTAATCACGGCAAAACCGACGCGGGCGTCGCGCGGGTCGCTTTCGCGGCCCACCAGCCCGATCTTTTCCAGCGGCAGCAGGCTGCGCGTCACGCCCGAGGCCGTCAAGCCCAGGCGCTCGGCCAGGTCGACCCGGCGCAGGCGGCCGCCCGGCGCGCGCGCCAGGTGGTTGAGCAGCTGGAAGTCGCCATAGCTGATGCCGTGATGGCTGCCCAGGCCGCTGTCGAAGCGGCGGATCAGCACGGCGTTGGCGCGTGCCAGGCGCAGGCAAAGCTCGGTGGAGCGGGTCAGGGCGGACAGGTCAGTCATTGAGCATTCTTTCATTTGTTGTTTAAAGATACTTGAGTGCGCAAGTATATGGCCGGACGACTCCCGGCGCAAGCGAAATCTTGAACGCAAAAAAAGCCCCGACCAGCGGGGCTTGCTTGAGTGGCGAGGGCGGGCCTAGCGTCCGCGTCCACCGGTGCGTGGGGTCGAGGAAGGGCGTCCGCCACCGCCGCCGCCGCGGTTGCCGCCGCCATTGCGGTTGCCGCCGCCACCGTTGCCGTTGCCGCCGCCTGCGCTGCGCGGCTTGGCCGTGCTGCGGGGCGCGCCTACCTTGACCACCTGTCCGCCGCCCGAGCGGCCGCCGCCATTGCGATGGCCCGGCGCGCCGCTGCGCAGCTGGATTGGCTGGGGACGGGCGTTCGGGTCCGGCTCGAAGCCCGGGATCACCTGGCGCGGCAGGGTCTGCTTGATCAGCTTCTCAATGTCCTTCAGCATCTCGTGCTCGTCCACGCACACCAGCGACACCGCTTCCCCCTTGGCGCCGGCGCGGCCGGTGCGGCCGATGCGGTGCACATAGTCTTCCGGAATGTTGGGCAGGTCGTAGTTGACCACGTGCGGCAACTGGTCGATGTCGATGCCGCGCGCGGCGATGTCGGTGGCAACCAGCACTTGCAGCGTGCCATCCTTGAATTCCGTCAGCGCGCGGGTGCGTGCCGACTGGCTCTTGTTGCCGTGGATGGCCAGGGCATTGATGCCGCCCGCGCCCAACTGCTCGACCAGCTTGTTGGCGCCGTGCTTGGTACGGGTGAACACCAGCACCTGGCTCCAGTTGTTGGACTTGATCAGGTGCGCCAGCATGGGGTGCTTCTTGTCGCGGTCCACCGGGTGGATTTTCTGGGCGATCACTTCCACGGTGGAATTGCGGCGCGCGACTTCGATGGTGGCCGGCTTGTTCAGGAGACCATCGGCCAGCGCGTTGATTTCGTCCGAGAAGGTGGCCGAGAACAGCAGGTTCTGGCGCTTGGGCGGCAGGGCCGCCAGCACCTTCTTGATGTCGCGGATGAAGCCCATGTCGAGCATGCGGTCGGCTTCGTCCAGGATCAGGATCTCGACCTTGGCCAGGTCCACCGTGCCTTGCTCCATGTGGTCGAGCAGGCGGCCCGGGGTGGCCACCAGGATGTCGACGCCGTGCTTGAGTTGCTTGATCTGCGGATTGATGCCCACGCCGCCGAAGATCACGGCGGAATTGAGGTGGGTGTATTTGCCGTACACGCGCACGCTTTCCTCGACCTGGGCGGCCAGTTCGCGCGTGGGCGTGAGGATCAGGGCCCGCACGGCCCGCGCCGCCGTCTTGTTGGTCTGCGCCAGGCCGACCTTGTCGGTGGACAGGCGATGCAGCACCGGCAGCGTGAAGCCCGCGGTCTTGCCGGTGCCGGTCTGCGCGCCGGCCAGCAGGTCGCCGCCGTTCATGACGGCGGGGATGGCCTGGGTCTGGATCGGGGTGGGAGCGGTATAGCCGGCTTCGGAGACGGCGCGCACGATGGCGTCGGACAAGCCGAGATTCTTGAATGACATGTGTTGACTACTTTATCTTGAGAACACCTGCCGCGACCCAATTCGGGTAACGCCAGTGGCAAGCGGTTCGGTCTCTGAAATCCAGGCGGCAGGGAACTGGCCACAGTGCCACCGATTCGCGCGGGAAAATGCCGCAGCGGGCGATAGTGTAATCGAAATTGAGTTTCGTTGCGGAAAGTGGTATTTGCAAGCGTGCGCAGGTGAAGATTGCGAGCAACTCTTACCATCTTGAAATAACCGGAAGGCGCTGTCACCGTTAAGTGTGGATATTGAACTGTCCTGAATGGCTGAGGTCAAACGGCCTCTCGTCCCT
>JBKHWY010000464.1:0-4027 GCA_046566285.1 Gammaproteobacteria bacterium
GAGCTGTGATCGTAACCCAGGCTGAACGAAGCCTTGTCGTTCAGTCCCATCCCCATGCCGAAGTTGAATCCAATGATATCGCCGGGCTTGATGTCGCCCAGCGCCTCGCGCTCGCCCGCCAGGACCGTACGGCTCACATTGCTGCGCTTGAGATTGTGCAGGTAGCTGACGCTACCGAAAAACACGGCCGGGTCGGACGGGAACAGCATGGTCAGGCTTGGCTGGACGGAGTAGAACCCGGAGCCGGTCGGAAGACTGAGCGGAAGGCCGGTGCCGGTGGCGTTGGGGCCGGTACAGCGCTGCATGCAGTCGGTGACGACCTCGAACGGATCGCGGCCGGTACGCGATTTCAAGCGCAAGCCACCGATGTAGTAGGCGCGGTCGGCCCCGCCCTGGTTGAGCTGGTAGCGCATGCCCAGTTCGGCGTCGCCGATGGCTTTGCCGCTGGTATCGAACACCCGGTCGGACGCCGTGCCGGTGAAGATTTCGCGGCTGACGGCCGAGTCCGAGCGGTAGACCCAGGGTACCCGGGCTTCGACTTCGAGCCGGTTGCTCAGGCCAGTACGCAGGCTCAGCGCGGCGGTGGTCGTGCTGCGCTTGATTTCGCGCACGTCCACGAGCCCGATGAGCAAGGCCGGAATGACGGTGTAGCCCACCAGGGCCACCCGGTTGCTGGACGCGTAGCCATATTGAAGCGATGGTTCCAGCACGAAGGTGTGCCGGGGCGTGAGCACACCTGGTTGCTCGAACAGTGGGGCCACTTCGGGTGGACGGTTGGCCTGGGCCGGACGCTGACCCACGGCAGGCCCGGACCCTGGCGCGGTGGCAGCCGTGCCAGCACCTGCAGGCGGCGACGCGCCACCGCGCGCCGCTAGCGCGGCGTCGGCGACTACCGCCTTCGTGACTGCGGCAAGCGCGGCTTGAGCAGCGGCTGCTTTGACGGCCGTGGCATCGCCGGCCTTGATGGCTGCGGCGTGGGCGAACGAAGCGCGGGTGGGCGGATCATCCGCGCCGCCAGCGGCCATACCATATGCGCCGCCAACGGCCATTCCACGCAGGCCGCCTGCGGCCTTAGCGTCCACCACGCGGTCTGCACCATCCTCCGCCGTCGCGTCCGCCGTTCCGGTATCCACCGTGGTCACGGTCAGGTCGATGTTCCCGTCAGGCGCGCCAACGCTGGCTTGCTTGTGGCGATCGATGGCGGCTAGAGTGTCGTGTCCGCGCGGGGAGGTCGCGGCCACCGCGCCGGCGGCGACTCCACTGGGCGTGGCGCCGGTTCCGCGTGCTGCGGCCAGCGCGTCGATGGGCACGGCTGCCGGCATGGCCGCGCGCTCATCCGCGCGCTCGCGCAGCAAGGCCCGCAAGAGGGCTTTTTGTTCGGCCAGTTCGGCCTTCACGCTGTCCAGCTGGGCCGACAGTTCCTGGACACTGGGCTCTGCGGTGTGTGCGGCTATCGGCCCCATCAGCAGCGCGCCCAGAATCAGTCGTTGATGCATGCGCGACTCCATCAGTGTGCCCCGGCCGAGCGGATCAGCGCATCGCCGAGGCTGCGCTGGAAGTTGAGGGACGACAGCACGGCGCCCGTGTTCACCGACGCATTGATGACCGTACGGCTGTCGATGCGCTGGCCGTTCAAGCTGTTCTGCACCAGCAGGGCGCCGGGCGTGGGGACGGCCCAGGCTGGAGCGGCAAGGTTGACCGCTCCGCCTGGATGGGCGTCGAGGCCGGCGAGCAGCGGGTCTGACTGCAGCGCCTGTTCGCTGGCAAGCTGTTCCCTGCCGATGCGGGCCACGTCGGCAATATGCAGGCTGTTGTGTGCGAGGACTGTGCCGTTGAACATCACGATGCGGTCGATGCCGAGCGACAGTTCGAGCCCGCCCGGCGACACGAAGCCGCCGCGCATTGCGTCAAGCTGTGCGGCCGCCACCGCAGGCCATTGAGCCGCAGGATCGCCGGCCGGACCGGCCTCAGCGCGTTGCGCAAGCGCGCCCAGCATCAGCCCGACAGCCAAGCGCCGTGCGCGCGCTAGCGTGCGCCCGGCTGGCGGACATGCACATGATCGATTGTTTCCACCCATGCTGATCCTTTCCTAAAAGTCGCCCGGCCCATGCCAGGGCAGGGTGAGGGCGGCCGCGCTGTCGCGCGCCAGGCCTGCGCCCAGCGGCGCGACCGGGGCGGCGCGCCAATCGGCGCTTGCATTGAACGCGGCCCTGGCCTGGCCGTGGATGACGAACAGCAGCTTGCTGCGCCAGATACGCTCGAATTGCGTGAGGCTCATCGAACGGGTGCCGCTGGCGGGGTCGCCGATGAGCACGCGCCCGTCCATGACGCCTTTGATGACGACGAAATGCTGGTAGCCTTTGTCGCTTACCAGCACGATGGCCGGGAGACCGGCTTCGGCCAGCTTGTCGAGCGGGACCTGGAAGCCGTCGGCCAGCAGCCCAAGACTGGACAGGTAATTGCGCATGTCCAGCATGGAGAATCCTTCCTTGCGAATTTTGTTCTGGTCGCCGCGCGCAAACATCCGTTCGAACACCACCTGCTCGGAGACCGGATAGCCGTAGTGGTGGGTCAGCAGGGTGGCCAGCGCCGCGGAGCCGCAGCTGAAATCGAATTGCTGATGCAGGGTGGAGCGAAAGCGCAGCTGCTTGATGCTGGCAACGGGGACGCTGTAGCCGGCCGCGCCGCCGACGGCCAGCTCGAACGCCGGAGCCGGCAAGGCCGAGACCAGCAGCAGGACGGCCATAAGAGCCTTTGCATTCTGATGCACGGTGCGCTTCATGCGGACCGCGCGCGTCATTTGAACTGCACGCTTCATTTGAACTGCACGTTCACGATGGTTGAGTTCTGGATCAGCACGTTCGCCCCGCTGTTCTGGATGACGACCGGCAGGCCTACCGCGCCCGACAGTGAGCCGGTGGCGATGCTGTTGGCGCCTGTGCTGAGGTGGCTGGCGCTGTTGCTGGCCACTTCGCCACCCAGTTCGCTGGCGCTGGCGACCGTTTCGGTCCCGCCGCGCGCCTCGCCCAACTGCTCGATCCCGGCGGCGCGGCCCAGCAGGCTAGATCGCCGCTGCGGCAAGCCGGTGGGATCATGGACCGGTACATCGGCCGGTACCGTGGTAGCCGGGCGAGCAGCCGATGCCTCGGCACTGGCCCGTGCGGTGAGCACGGCGGGGGCGGCGCTCGCCACTGACGCCGCCGTCGATATTCCCAACATCATGTCAAGTACGACCTGGTACATGGTCTCTCCTTTTGGTTCGGGAGCACCACCACAGCCCGGGGGGAGGCTGCGGTGGCGCGCATGATCAGCGGCCCAGGCCCAGGTTGGACTGGACGTTGACGCTCTGCTGAATCAGGGAAGAGATGCCGCTGTTCTGGCTCAGGACCGTGATGCCGGCGGCCGACTGGCCGACGTTGTTCATGGTGTTGGACAGGTCGAAGGTGCCGGCGCTGACCGACGTTGCGCCACCCGCGCCACCAGTGCCGGCCGCGCCCGCGCCGCCGGTACCCGCGCCGGCCGTCTGGACGCCACCGTCGCCGCCCAGGCCGCCATTGTTGGTGCCGCCCGCGCCGCCATTGCCGCCCGCGCCGCCGCTGGCATTGCCCACGGTGGGCGAGCCGTTGGTGGCGGCGCCCCCGGCACCCGCTCCGCCGGCCGCACCCGCGCCGCCGGTGTTTTGCGCCATGCCGCTGGTGCCGCCCGCACCGCCGGCCGCGCCGGCCGCGCCGCTGCCGGACGGGCCGGCACTGCCACTGGCGCCGTTGCCGCCCGAGCTGCTGGTGGCCGCGCCCGCGCCGCCCAGGCCGGCGGTGGCATCACCGGCCGCCGCGCCGGCACCCCCGCCGCCCGCCGCACCGACGCTGGTGTCGCCGGCCGACGCGCTGGAGCTGCCGGTGGTGGCGGCGCCGCCATTGTGGCCGTTGGCGTACGCATCGCTGTAGTCGACGGCGACGGGCACAGCGGCGCCGGTGCTGCTGCCGCCGGTGGCGCCGCTGCTGTCGCCCAAAGCGGTGGAGCCCAGGGC
>JBKHWY010000465.1:0-4012 GCA_046566285.1 Gammaproteobacteria bacterium
AGCCAGGCCCAGCTCTTGTGATCGCTGCTGGCCACGCGCCAGGTGTCGAAGGTGCGCGAACTGGACTGGCACTCGGGCGGCTAGCCACGCGCTTCAGTGCACCATCAGTACCGGCAGGTTCATCCGTTCGAGGATGGTGCGGGTGACGCCGCCCAGCAGGGTTTCACGCCAGCGCGAGTGCGCGTAGGCCCCCATCACCAGGAGGTCGGCCTGCAGCTCGGCGCACAGCGCCAGCAGGGTGTCGCCCACCGGGTGGCGGCGATGGGGCAGCAGCGGTGCGTCCAGCGTACGCACCACGCGCTGGGCCTGCACGCCGTGGCGCGCCAGCATGGGCAGCGGATCGGCCGCGCGCGCGTCCAGCGACGCATGGTTCGACGGCAAGGTGTCGATCAGGGCCACCGTCACCTGATGAGCGCGCACCAGCAAGGGCAAGGCTCCCTGCAGGGCGCGCGCCGCTTCGCGGCTGGCGTCCCAGGCCACCAGCGCATGGCGGCAGGGGAACACCGGCGCGCTGGCCAGGGGCGCGTGCGGCAGCAACAGCACCGGCCCACCGCACTGCATGATGACGTCCGCCGCCAGGTTGTCGGGTGTGGCGGCGGCCGGGTCCTGCTGGCTGAGCACGGTCACGTCGGCGGCGCGCGCATGCAGGGACAGGCCGGCGGCCGCTTCGTCGTCCACCAGGCGCGCCTCCCACGACGGCAGCACGGCCCGCGTGCACTGGTCGGAAAAGCGCGCCAGCGCGGCGCGACCCTGTTCGCGCACGAAGCCCAGGTGCAGGGCCAGGGTAGGGTCTTCCTGTTCGTCGGGCAGGGTAGGAAACAGGGTCCGCGAAATGCCGCTGGCGGCCATGCCGGTCAGATGGGCCTGCATGTCGCGCGCCAGCGCAATGGCCGCGTCGACCTGAGGATCGGCAGTCGACGCCGATGCCCCGCTCGGCGCCCCGCTCGGCGCGCCGGCGCCCGCATCGCTCACGTGGACCAGGATGCTGCGATATGCCATGCCGCTGTCCTCCGTGCTGGCCTTTGCAAGTGTAAAAAGCGCCGACGCCAAGTTTGATATCGCTCAATATTGGCCAACGGCTCCGCCCTAGACTCTGTGCTCCGACAAACAATACCACGGGAGCAGATATGAAAGAGCAGCGCGTAGCGTTGGTAACGGGCGGCATGGGTGGGCTGGGCACGGCAGTTTGCCGGCGGCTGGCGCGGGCCGGATTCACGGTCGCCGCCACCTATTCGCCCAGCAACGCCTCGCCGGAAGCCTGGTTGGCCGCCGAGCGCGATGAAGGCTACCGTTTTACCGCCTACAAGGTCGACGTGACCGATTTCGACGACACGCAGCAGATGATGGGCAAGCTGCTGGGGGATCTGGGGCGGCTCGATGTGCTGGTCAACAACGCCGGCATCACGCGCGACCGCACCCTGGTCAAGATGCAGCCGGAACAGTGGAGCGAAGTCATGCGCACCAACCTCGACAGCGTATTCAACCTGTCCAAGCACGCGCTGGAACCGATGATGGCGCAGAAGTGGGGCCGCATCATCAACATCTCGTCCGTGAACGGCCAGAAAGGCGCGATCGGCCAGGCCAACTATGCCGCCGCCAAGGCCGGGATGCATGGCTTTACCAAGGCGCTGGCGCTGGAAGTGGCGCGCCACGGCATCACCGTCAACACGGTCTCGCCCGGCTACCTGCGCACCAGGATGGTGGAAGCGGTGCCGCAGGACGTCATGCAGAACAAGATCCTGCCGCAGATTCCCGTGGGCCGCCTGGGCGAGCCGGATGAGATCGCCGCGCTGATCGCCTACCTGGCCTCGGACGAGGCCGGCTTCGTGACGGGCTCGAACGTGGCCATCAATGGTGGCCAGCACATGAGCTGAATGCAGGCAAACCAAGCGCAAGCAGGCCCGGCGCCCTGAGCTAACGCTTCTCCGCCCGGGTCTGGCAGGCAAAGCAGAGCGTGGCTTCGGGCCGCGCCTGCAGGCGCGAGAACCCGATCTCGTTGCCGCACTCTTCGCACAAGCCGTAGCTGCCGTCGTCGAACTTGGCCAGGGCGTGATGAATGGCCGTCAGATGCGCGCTGGTTATATCGGCCGCCTCCAGCACCAGGTCGTTGAGCAGGCGGACGGTAGCCTTGTCGGCCGGGGAGGTTTCCACTTCGGTCACCGGGAGGTCGTGCCGGCCCATCGTCGCGTGCATGTCCCGGTGCCTCTGCAGTTCTTCGCGGCGCCGTTCCAGCAGGGCCTTCAGCAGTTCGGACTGCTCCATGGCCAGGCCGCAGGGTTCCAGGTTCATGCTGTTCCTCCGTTTGAACGCGTGACAGGGCAGGCAGACGCGCAGCCTCAGGGTCATCGCGGCGCGATGTCCTGCTGCTTTGACGCCTGCCCGCCCCTCGGAGTTCAAACGGTTTTTGGAGGAGGATTCAAGGCCGCCACCGCCTTGGCGTGCTTGCGCAGGTTTTCCAGCGCGGTCACGATGGCGGCCGGGTGGCCGGTGCCGACCGCGCCGGACAGGGCCAGCAGGCTGGCGACCAGGCCGGCGGTCTGGGCAATGCTGGTGATGGTGCGGATTTTCTCGGCGGCCGCCGCGGTCAGTTCCAGCACATGCTGCTGGCTCTTGCCGAGCGACTTGACCACCAGCGTGGCCGCGTCCGCGTACATGCCGTTGGCGCGCTGGCGCAGCAGCAATTCGTCATCGAACAGCTTGCGCGCCGCATCCTGGTCGGCCGCGGGAACGGGCTTGCCCTTGTAGCCCTTGACGGACTTGACGATGCTCGCGTGCAGGGCGTCGGCGCAGGCGGTCAGCTGGTCGGCCAGCGCTTCGATCTCATGCGGCGTGGACAGGCCGCCAGGGGCGGGAGCAGGGCTGGTGGTCATGATGCACCTCGTGGAAGTGGGCGGTGGGCGCGTGGCGCGTGCTTGGTGGCGCGTGCTTAGTTACTGGCGAGGTTCTCGCGGATCTGGCGCAGGTCGCGGGCGTAGCGGGCAATCAGGTGGCGCACCTCGGCGTTGGACAAATTGTTGAGGTTCTCGCGCATCTTCACATGGCCCTCGGACACCTTCTTCAAGCCTTGCAGGGCCAGGTCGTAGCGCTTGTCGATCAGCTTGTATTCCTGCGACTTGTTCAGGTAATGCACCTTGGCCAGGGTGACCAGCATGCGGTCCTGGGGACGGGTGGCGAACGGGATCTCGATGTCGAAGATGCCCAGCACCGTCTTCTTTTCATTCTCGTTGGTCTTGGCGTACAGGCGGGTGAGGGTGGTCATCCCCTCGAGCAGCACCTGCACATCGGCGTCGCCGTCGCGCACCATGGTTTCCACGCTGCGCGCCTGGTAGCCGGACGCGATCACCCGGGTGAGCAGGCGCGTCAGGCCAGTGTAGGCGGCGATGTGGCGCTGCTCCAGGCCGCTGTCGGCGTTGGCTTTCAGGCCGGCGCCCAGGTCGTCGATCTGCGCCGACAGGTCGAAGCGCGCATCGCCGGCCAGCACCGACAGGGTCTGCATGTACAGCACCACCGCCTTCTGCACGCTGATGAAATCCTCGTACACGGCGCGTCGCTTGGCGTCATTTTCCTTGGCCAGCTTGTCGGTGGCCGGGGTCAGGTAGGGCTGCTCGCGGATGTAGGTGTCGCGGTAGCGCGCCGACAGCTCCGAGTACGCGCCCAGCTTGGCCGAGGCATCGGCGAAATCGCGCACTTCCTGCAGGCTGACGTTGGAGGCGCAGCCGCCCAGCACCAGGCTGGCAGCCAGCAAGAGCAGAGCGGCAAAGGATCGGCTGGCAAAGGATCGGCAAGCAAAGGGTCGGATCACGGACATGGTTGGCTTTCTTGGAAGGGGAGCGCCGTCCGGCGCCGGCCAGGTAATTGTTGCTCTAGCGGAATACCGTCTTATTGCCGCGCGTCAACTCAGCCAACCTTGGCGCGGTCGAAGTGTGGGTTTTCCACCAATCCCAGCTGATTGCCGTACGGGTCGCGTACGATCGCCACCTTGATGTCGCCACCCACGTGAGTGACCGGGGTG
>JBKHWY010000466.1:0-3996 GCA_046566285.1 Gammaproteobacteria bacterium
GTCTTCCACCAGGCGCTCCTGCAGGTCGCGGTCGCCCACCTTCTCCAGGCGCAGGCGCATGCGCGTGAGCGGGGTTTGCAGGTCATGGGTGATGGCCGCCAGCATCTGAGTGCGCTGGAAGATGTACTGGCGGATGCGCGCCTGCATGGCGTTGAAGGCGGCGCTGGCCTGGCGGATCTCGCTGGCGCCGTTCAAGGCCAGGGGCGGATGGTTGATGTCGTTGCCGAGATCCGTGGCGGCCTGCGCCAGCTGCTTCAAGGGCCGGGTGGCGATGATCAGGGTGTAGTCGGTATGCTGGGCGAACACCGGCGAGGGCGGCGGCAGCACCTGCAGGCGCAGGGTTTCGCCATCGCGCAGGCGCACGTTGAGTTCTTCGCACACGCCTTCCCAGCGCACCCCGCGCGCTCCGAAAATGCTCGGCTCGATGCGCGGCACGTCGCAGGCCGCCGGGCGGCCCGCCACCGAAGCGAAGCGGTAGCCCTTGTCCATGCGCGCGGCCAGCGCGCGGGTGAACGGCGTGGGGGTGGGATTGAGGCGGCGGTTGTCGCGGATTTCCTCCAGCCGGATGCCGGGCCGGTTGGCCGCGTTCAGGTAGGCCAGGCGGGCTGACGCCGGCACCGTCTCGGCCGCCGTGATCAGCTGCTCGCTGCGCTCGAGCGCGTGCAGGTCGCGGAAGTCCTCGATGACGCGGCGGCGCTCGTTCTCGGCCAGGAGCTGGTCACCACGGCGGCGAACACGGTGCCGAGGAACAGGGTCAGGAAGACCCGCCCGGTCATCGAGCGGAAGAAGCGTTTCACGCGGCCGGCTCCACCGTCACCTGCCCGGCCAGCACGTAGCCGCCGTTGCGCACGGTCTTGATAATCTGCGGCACGCGCGCGTCTTCGCCGAGCTTCTGGTGCAGGCGGCTGATCTGGATGTCGACCGAGCGGTCGAACGGATCGGCGTCGCGCCCTTGGGTGAGGTTGAGCAGCTGGTCGCGGTTGAGCACGCGGTTGGGGTGTTCGAGGAACACGCGCAGCAGGCGAAACTCGGCGCCCGAGAGCATGATGACGATCCCGTCCGGGTTGACCAGGTGGCGCGCGGTCAGGTCCAGCGTCCAGCCGGCAAAGCGCATGCGCTGCGCGCTGTCGGACGGCGCGTTCGACGGCATCGCATGGCTGCGGCGCAGCACGCTGCGGATGCGCGCCAGCAGTTCACGCGGCTCGAAAGGCTTGGGCAGGTAATCGTCCGCGCCCATTTCCAGGCCGAGGATGCGGTCGAGCGGCTCGCTGCGCGCGGTCAGCATGATCACCGGCAGGGCCGAGTTGGCGCGCAGCTTGCGGCACAGGGTCAGGCCGTCGTCGCCCGGCAGGTTCAGGTCCAGCACGATCAGGTCGGGCCGCGCTTCATCGAGCGTCTTCCACATGCCCACGCCGTCCGCCGCCACCAGCGTGCGGTAGCCGTTCGACTCCAGATATTCGGCCAGCAGGCTGCGGATATCGCGGTCGTCATCGACGATGAGAATGGTAGATGGATTGTCCATGACCGCAATTATCCGCAGTTAGCGCAAGGGCGGACAGCGTTTTTGTATCGCTGTGTATATACCCGAGGGGCCGAAACATATTGATACAAACTGTTGATTCCCGGACACGGAAGGGAAACCTCGGGTGCCCAAGATGGAACCCGTAGCAGCCCCCATGACAGTCTTCACCACCGAAAGGACCAGCCCATGACCACCCCAACCCCCCCCCTCGCTGTACTGCGCAAGCGCCTGCTGGGCGCCGCCTTCGTGCTGGGCATCAGCGCCGTTGGCATCGCTCAGGCGCAGAGCGCCGCTCCGGCGCCCGGCCGCCACGCCAGCGCCGCCACCGTGGAAGAGCGGCAGGCCCGCTTCGCCGAACACGTGGCCAAGCGCCAGCAGGCCCTGCACGATGCCCTGAAGCTCACCAGCGCCCAGGAAGCGGCCTGGACCAGCTTCGTGAACGCCACCCGTCCGCAGCCGCGCGACGCCAGCGTTCGTCCCGACCGCGCGGCTTGGGCCAGCCTGCCCGCGCCGCAACGCCTGGAACAGCGGATCGCACGCCAGAAGGAACGCACGACGCGGATGGAAGCCCATCTGGCGGCCGTGAACAGCTTCTATGCGGTACTCACGCCTGAGCAGAAGAAAGTGTTCGACACCTCCTTCCATCAAGGCTTTGGTGGTCGCCATGGCCGCCATCATGGCGGGCATCACGGTCCACAGGGCGCGTAACAAAGCTGATCGCGCGCAACATCGCCACAGGTAACCGGGTGGCGATGTTGCGTAGCAACAAACCGTCTAGATACTTACACCGTGCTGACGAGTTAATGTATCCTTCCTTCAATAAATTCGCGCGGCAAGCCCTATCGTTCCGCCTGGGAAACAGGAGAGATTCATGAGCATTCTGTTTGATAAAACTGACAAGGGCCGCGAAGAAATCGCCACCCGCAAGTATCGCGTCTCCCCCCGCCTGCGCTCCCTGCTCGTCATGATCGACGGCCAACGTCCGCTGGAAGATCTGCTGGCCAATCTGGGCGCTATTGGCGTGACCGAAGAGAGCATCGACGAATTGCTGCGCGATGAATTCATCATTGTGGTCAGCAAGCCCGACGTGGCGCCCCCCGCGCCGGCCCATCCGCGTCCGGTGCGCCCCGGCATGCGCCGCCCCGGTGTGCCCGGTGCGGCCGGTCCGGCCACGGTGCCGATGGATGTGGCCACCATGGAGGCCCCTGCTGCTCCGGCGCCTGCTCCTGCGTCCGCTCCCGCCCCTGCGGTGCCCAGCGCCCCGTCGGCGCGCCCCACCGCCGAAGATGCCTTCACGCCCGAGCGCTTCACCGCCCTGTACGAGTTCTACAACCAGACCATCAAGAGCACCATGGGCTTTCGCGGCGTGATGCTGCAGCTGAAGATGGAAAAGTGCACCACCCTGGACGACTTCAAGGAACTGCGCCTGACCTATCTGGAAGCGGTGCAGAAGGCCAAGGGCCGCGAGATGGCCCTGAGCCTGCGCGACCGCCTGGACCAGCTGCTGGGCGGACGCCCCAGCCCCGATCCGTTCACCCCGGACTGACCCGCCACATCACTTCAGGCGCGTGAGCGAGGCCGCAAAGCGTTCGGCGTTCTGGTAGCCGATCACGCGCGCGCCGGCAATCTCCCGGCCGCTGCGATCGAACAGGATGATGCCCGGCGGTCCGAACAGGCCGAAGCGTTTGAGCATGGCCCGGTCCTCGGCATCGTTGGCGGTGACGTCCACCTGCAGCAGCAGGGTATCGGCCAGCGCCGCCTTCACGCGCGTATCGACGAAGGTCAGTTTTTCCATCTCCTTGCATGAGACGCACCAGTCGGCGTAGAAGTCGAGCAGCGCCGTTTTCCCGGCGTTCCTGGCCAGCGCCGCGTCCAGGTCAGCCACCGTCTTGATGCGCTGGAAGTGCACGCCCTGGGCTGCGCCGCCGCGCAGGTGGGCCAGCGGCGCCAGCACGTCACGCCCGCCGGTGGCCACCCCGGCCAGCTGGATCAGCCCCAGCAGGCCGAAAGCCGCCCCCATTGCGATCGCAGCCCAATGGCGTGGGCGCTTGAACAGCAGGTAGGCGCCGTAGCCGGAGAGGAGCGCGCACCACAGCGCCATCTGCAGCGCCGGCGGCAGCACGGGCGAGACCAGCCAGATCGCCATCGCCAGCATCAGCACGCCGAAGAACTTCTTCACCGAATTCATCCACGCGCCCGCACGCGGCAGCAGTGTCCCGGCCGAGACGCCCACCAGCAGCAGCGGGATGCTCATCCCCACCGCCATCGCGAACAGGGCGGCGCCGCCAATGACCACGTCGCGCGTCTGGCTGATGTAGACCAGCGCCCCGGCCAGCGGCGCGGACAGCGCGCAGGCGGCCAGCACGGCCACGAAGGTGATGACTGCTCTCGGCATCGGGTGACGGCTCCCGTCTCGCATCTGGACGGGAGCAGTCGAGCAGCATGGGCTGACCGCCGGCTGACGGCGCGCTGAC
>JBKHWY010000467.1:0-3992 GCA_046566285.1 Gammaproteobacteria bacterium
CTCCGCCAGGAAACAATAAAAAATGGCTACCCGAGGGTAGCCATTTTTTATTGTTTCCTGGCGGAGAGAGGGGGATTCGAACCCCCGATAGGCTATGAACCTATACACGCTTTCCAGGCGTGCGACTTAAACCACTCATCCATCTCTCCAGGTCCCGTGTCACGTCGGCGAGAACTCAGCCGGGCCGTTTAACGAAGCCGCTGATTATAACAAGCTTTTGCCTGAGCTCCAAATTTTAAAGGACGCGCAACCCTCACTCCAGGCTGATCATCCGCCGCAGCAGCGACACCTACTCCAGCGTCTTTTCCAGCAGCTCGCGGTACATAGTCACCCCCGCGCGGTCGCCATCGGCCTCGGCTTGCGTGAGCATGTGGCGCGCCACCTGTTCGCGCTCCTGCAGCGAGCGCACCGCCGACCAGATCGATTCCTCGAAGGACTTGCTCTGCATTTGCAGCAGCCCGTCGAGGGTATAGCTGTGCCCGGTATGGCAGCGGAAGCGGTCGAACGGCTGGGCCTTCAGCTTGAACATGGCGCCGCCGCAGTCGGGGCAGGTGTACCCCGACGGGGTGGCGATCTTTTGCAGGTCCGCCATGTCGGCCCCGCCGGCGAGGGCGCGGTTTTCGAAGGCGATCCAATCGGGTGCTGGCTGTTTCATGGGCGACGGAACTCCGGTGTCGCGAACTAATTCCGTCAGCGTAGCACCAATGCGCGCCGCTGGCAGCCGGAAGTCCACTTTCACCCGGGACAGCGCGTTCTGCGGCATGTCGGCGGCAAACGCGTCATCCGGGTCCTGGACGATGGCAACCCCGCCGCATTCCTTGATGGCGTGCAGGCCGGCGCTGCCGTCTTCCAGGAAGCCGGTCAGCACCACGCCGATCACGGAGGAACCGAACGCTTGCGCGGCGCTGCGAAACAGCGGGTCGATGGCGGGGCGCGCATGGTTTTCCTTCGGGCCATGCGAGAGCTGCACGCGCGCATGACCGCCGGCGGTGTCGACCAGCAGGTGATGGTCGGGCGGGGCAACCAGGATGGTGCCGGCCTGCAGCTGTTCGTCGTGGGCGGCGTGGCGCACCGGCAGGCGCGAACGCCGGCCCAGCAGGGTGGGCAGCACGCTGGGATGGGCGCCCACGTGCAGCACGATGAGCACCGCCGCATCCAGCCCGGCGGGCAGGTCGTTGACGATGGTGGCCAGGGTGTCGACGCCACCCGCCGAGGTGCCGATAGTGATGAGTCGTTGCACGGTAGCGCCCACAGTTGTCCTTTTACCGAGCATAACAGGAACAAGGCCCGGTTCATCACACCCTAGACCTCAGGTGATCGGTCCCTGTGGGGTCTCGCGCTGGGCGGCGCCACTCAGCAGGCGCTTGATGGCGCCGATCATCTCGTCGAAATCGATCGGTTTGCTGAGGTGGCCGGTGAAGCCGGCGGCCAGCGCACGTTCGATGTCGCTCTGGCGCCCCAACCCGGTCATGGCCAGCGTGGCGATCTGCAGGCAGTCGGGCCGCTTGCGGATCTCGCGCATCAAGGTGTAGCCGTCCATCTGCGGCATGGCCAGGTCGGAGATGATGACGTCAAAGCGTTGCTCGTCCAGGATCGCCAGCGCCCGATGGCCGTCGGTGGTGGCGCGCACCTCGGCGCCGGTCATCTGCAGCAAGGTCTCGAAGGCTTCCAGGCCTTCGTCGCTGTCGTCGATGATCAAAATCCGTACGCCTGACAGTGGCATGTCGTCGTGGCCGGCGTGCGCGTTCTGCTGCGGCGCTGGCGCGGCGGCCACCGGCAGCCAGACGGTGAAGCAGGCGCCGGTGCCGGGGCCGTCCGATGCGGCCTGCACGCGCCCGCCATGCAGTTCGACAATCTGGCGCACCAGCGCGAGGCCAATGCCCAGGCCCTTGGCCCCGCGCTGGATGCTAGCGGTGCCTTGGCCGAAGATGTCGAAGATGGTGTGCAAGTATTCGGGCTTGATGCCCTGGCCGTTGTCGCGCACTTGCAGGCGCACGCAGTTGTCTTCGTGCGCAAGCGTGACCTGCACGGCGCCGTCGGCGGGGGTGAACTTCAGCGCGTTGGTCAGCAGGTTCCACACCACCTGTTCGATGCGCACCGGGTCGGCATAGGCCAGCAGTGCGCCGGCTTCGGTATCGGCGGAGAAGCTGACGGCTGCGCCGGTGTTGTCCTGGGCGACGATGTCGACAATGTCGCGCACCAGGTTGTCCAGGTTGATGGTGTCGCGCGCCAGTTCCATCTTGCCGGTGCGGGCGCGCGACAAATCCAGCAGGTCGTTGATGATCTTGGCCTGGCTGATGGCCGAGGAGCGGATCATGGAGACGGCCTTGGCCATCTGCGGTGCATTGCGCACCACCGGCAGGCGCATCAGCAGCTCGGCATTCATGTGGATGAGGTTGAGCGGGTGCTTGAGCTCATGCGACATGATGGCCAGGAATTCGTCCTTCTGGGCGCTGTCGGACTGGGCCTGCTCGCGCTGGCTTTGTTCGTGCACCAGCCGGTCGGCGTTCTTGCGTTCGAGTTCGAGCCGGCCGGTGAGGTCGCGCCCGATCTTGGCGTAGCCGTAGAACTCGCCGTTGTGCAGCGGGGTGACGACGCCGCTGCAGTACAGGCGGCTGCCGTCCTTGCGCAGGTGCCAGCGTTCGTCCTCGGCACGCCCTTCGGTGCGGGCACGCAGCTTTTCGTTCTCGGGCGCGCGGGCGGCGCGGTCTTCGGGGGTGAAGATGATGGCGTCCGGCTGGCCCAGCACTTCTTCTTCGCTGTAGCCGAAGATGCGCTCGGCGCCGCTGTTGAAGCTGGTGATGCGGCCTTCCTTGTCGGTGGTGATGATGGCGTAGTCCTTGGTGCTGGCCGCCACCAGGCGCATACGTTCTTCGCCGGCGCGCGCGCGCTCCTCGGCCTGGCGCCGCTTGGTGATGTCGATGAAGGTCAGCACGGCGCCGTCGATGCGGTCCTGGCCGGTGCGGTAGGGCAGCAGGCGGGCGATGAACCAGCGCCCGTCCTGGCTGGCCACTTCGCGCTCCACCGCGCGCAAGTGTTCGAACGAGGAGGCGGCGTCCTGGGCCAGGCCGGGATAGTCGAGCTTGTGGGTGATGTCGTTGAGCGGCCGGCCCACATCGCTGGGAATCAGGTTGAACAGATCGCAGGTCTGCGGGGTGTAGCGCTTGATGCGCATGCCGCGGTCCACAAAAATGGTGGCCAGGTTGGTCGAGGCGATCAGGTTGTGCAGGTCGTCGTTGACCTTGCTGGTTTCCTCGACCTTGCTCTTGAGCTCGTAATTCACGGTGATGAGTTCTTCATTCACCGACTGTAGTTCTTCCTTGCTGGTTTCCAGTTCCTCGGTGGCCGAGCGCAATTCCTCGTTGATGGCTTGCAGCTCTTCGTTGGAGGCCTTGAGTTCTTCGTTCGAGGTTTCCGAGTGCTCGATGATTTCCTGCAGCTGGGTGCGGGCGCGGTCGAGTTCCTGCTCGAGCCCGCTCAGCACGGCATCCTGGTGCATGTTTTCGGCGCCGGCCGCTTGTCCGTCGGTGATCTGCTCGACTTTCTGGAACATCACCAGCACGAAATCGGTGGAGGTGTTGACGTCGAAGAAGGGGCGGGCGGTCATGTTGACGAAGCACGGGCGCCCGTTCTGTTCCACGCGCACGCGCCGGGTTTCCACGCTATTGCCGGTCTGCATGGCGTGCAGCAGGGCGGTGCGTAGTTCCAGGCGCAGTTCCGGTTCCACCAGGTTGACCAGGTTGCGCGACGGTTCGCCTGCCACGTGGCGCAGGAATTGCCCCATGCCGGCGGTCATGTGCACGATGTTCGATTGGTGGTCGATCAGCACGCTCGGCGGGGTGTGCTCGGCCAGCACGCGCTGGTGCACGCTGGCAAAGTTGGGTCTGGTGGTCTCCACGCGCCTGGGCTGGGCCACGGCCATGCTGGCCGGCAGCGTTACGCCCAGGGGAATGCTGGCGCGGCTGAAGAAGCGCGAGGCATTGCGGGCCCGG
>JBKHWY010000468.1:0-3984 GCA_046566285.1 Gammaproteobacteria bacterium
CTGCCGCACCAGCGCCTGTTCCGACGGGATCACGTCGCCTTCCTTCCAGTGGCCGGCCGCGATCTGGGCCGTCAGGAAGTCTTTGATGCGCTGGAAGATCGGCGTGCTGTCTTGTGCGAGCGGCTCTTCCAAACTACTCTCCGAAGCAGCGGATGAAAACTGCGATTCTAGCACCGGCCCGGCGGGTGCCTTCTTCCGCCGGTGAATTTGAAAGCAAGAATGCGGATGACCGCCTACGCGCGGCGTTCTACCATGGCGTATGCCTTGAGAACACGACAGGAGACGCGCCATGAATGTGCAAGCCAACCCGACCCCACCCCGCTATGCCGGCGACGACGCGCGCTGGACCGCGGTGCAGCAGCGCGACCGCGGCGCCGACGGGCTGTTCTACTATGCCGTGCGCAGCACGGGCGTGTACTGCCGGCCCTCGTGCGCCTCGCGCCCCAAGCTGCGCCAGAACGTCAGCTTCTGGGACAGCGCGGCCGCGGCCGAACAGGCCGGCTTTCGCCCCTGCCTGCGCTGCAAACCCAATCTGCCGGCGCTGGCCGACCAGCATGCGCGCGTCGTCGCCCAGGCGTGCCGGCTGATCGAGGACAGCGCGGCCGAAGCGGACCTGGCCAGCCTGGCCGCGCAGTGCGGCATGAGTCCCTTCTATTTTCACCGCGTGTTCAAGCGCCATACCGGCATCACGCCCAAGGCCTATGCGGCGGCCCGGCGCGCGCAGCGCCTGCAGGAGCAGCTGGCGCAGGCCGGCAGCGTGACGCAAGCCGCGTACGACGCCGGCTTCGGGTCCAGCGCCGGGTTCTATGCCGATGCCTCCGCGCGCCTGGGTATGCGGCCTGCCAGCGCGCGCACCGGCGCGGCGGGCCAGACCATCCGCTTTGCCATCGGCGCCTGTTCGCTGGGCGCGATCCTGGTGGCGGCGACTAGGCAGGGCGTGTGCGCGATCCTGATCGGCGACGACCCCGACCAGCTGGCGCGCGACCTGCAGGACCGCTTTCCCAAGGCCGAGCTGCGCGGCGGCGAGGCCGGCTTCGAAGAGCTGGTGGCGCGCGTGGTGGGCCTGGTGGAAGCGCCCCGGCTGGGCGCCGACCTGCCGCTGGACGTGCGCGGCACCGCTTTCCAGCAGCGCGTGTGGGCGGCGCTGCGCCAGATCCCGCCCGGCCGGACGGTCAGCTACAGCGAACTGGCCGAGCGCCTGGGCGTGCCGCAGGGCGCGCGCGCCATTGCCGGCGCCTGCGCGGCCAACCCGGTGGCGGTGGCCATTCCCTGCCACCGGGTGGTGCGCACCGATGGCGCGCTGTCGGGCTACCGCTGGGGCGTGGAGCGCAAGCGGGTGCTGCTGGCGCGTGAGGCGGACGATGCATCCTGATTGTTTTGACTGGAACGCGATCGCAGTCGAGCTCGATGCCAGCGGCTGCGCCGTCGTGCAAGGGGTGTTGAGCCCGCAGCAGTGCGCCGCCTACGCGGCGGCCTATGACGATGCGGCGCGCTACCGCAGCCGCATCGTCATGCAGCGCCATGGCTTTGGACGCGGGCAGTACCAGTACTTTGCCTATCCGCTGCCGGAAGAACTGGCGCGCCTGCGCGGCGCGTTCTATCCGCACCTGGCGGCGCTGGCCAACCGTTGGTCCGCGCAGCTGGGCGCCGACGTGCGCTATCCCGGCGCGCACGCCGACTACCTGGCGCAGTGCCATGCGGCCGGCCAGCTGCGTCCCACCCCGCTGATCCTGCGCTATGAGGCAGGCGACTACAACTGCCTGCACCAGGACCTGTATGGCGAACAGGTGTTCCCGCTGCAGGTGGCAGTGCTGCTGTCGCGCCCGGGCGAGGACTTCGGTGGCGGCGAGTTCGTGCTCACCGAGCAGCGTCCGCGCATGCAGTCGCGCGCGGAGGTGGTGCCGCTGGGGCAGGGCGATGCCGTCATCTTTCCCGTCAACGAACGGCCCCTGCAGGGCGCGCGCGGCGCCTACCGGGTCAGGATGCGCCATGGCGTGAGCCGGGTGCGTTTCGGCCAGCGCTTCACGCTGGGCATCATTTTCCACGACGCACTTTAGGCTTGGGACGCAGTGCGGCGGTAGTGCGGCGCCAATCGGACGGTCTCGTGCGCAAAAATGCGCTTCAATGGGGAAGCTGGCGCGCGCCGTCGAATCGCGTTGACAGGCTTGTATAGACAACCTAGACTGAGAGCGCCTTCACCCTTGCCGGGAGCTGTCATGACGAACGACCGCAACACTGCGAACGACCCCCGTTTCGACCCCGGCCGGGTGATCCGGGCGCCCCGTGGCAGCACGCTCAGCTGCAAGAGCTGGCTGACCGAAGCCCCGTTCCGCATGCTGCAAAACAACCTGGATGCCGAGGTGGCGGAGAACCCGCAGCACCTGGTGGTGTACGGGGGCATCGGCCGCGCCGCGCGCGACTGGGCTTCGTTCGACCAGATCCTTGCCAGTCTGCGCGCGCTGGAAGATGACCAGACCCTGCTGATCCAGTCCGGCAAACCGGTGGGCGTGTTCCAGACCCATCCGGATGCGCCGCGCGTCCTGATCGCCAACTCTAACCTGGTGCCCAAGTGGGCCGACTGGGAGCACTTCAATGAGCTCGACCGCGCCGGCCTGTTCATGTACGGCCAGATGACGGCCGGCAGCTGGATCTACATCGGCACCCAGGGCATCGTGCAGGGCACCTACGAGACCTTTGCCGAGGCGGGGCGCCAGCATTTCGGCGGCGACTGGCGCGGCCGCTGGATTCTCACCGCGGGCCTGGGCGGCATGGGCGGCGCCCAGCCGCTGGCCGCCAGCTTCGCCGGCGCGGTATCGCTGTGCATCGAGTGCCAGCAAAGCAGCATCGACTTCCGCCTGCGTACCCGCTACCTGGACAAGCAGGCGGCCGACCTGGACGAGGCGCTGGCGCTGGTCGAGCATCACACCCGCGCAGGCGAAGCCGTCTCGATTGGCCTGTTGGGCAATGCGGCCGACGTGCTGCCCGAACTGGTGCGGCGCGCACGTGCGGGCGGTCGCATTCCCGACCTGGTCACCGACCAGACCTCGGCGCACGATCTGGTCAACGGCTACCTGCCGTCCGGCTGGAGCGTGGGGCAGTGGCAGGCCGCGCGGCGCGATTCGTCCCAGCATGCGCGCCTGGTCGATGCGGCGGCGGCTTCCTGTGCAGTCCATGTGCAGGCCATGCTGGACTTCCAGGCCATGGGCGCGCACGTGGTCGACTACGGCAACAACATCCGCCAGGTGGCGTTTGATCGGGGCGTGGCGCGCGCGTTCGACTTCCCCGGCTTCGTGCCGGCGTATATCCGCCCGCAGTTCTGCGAAGGGCGCGGTCCGTTCCGCTGGGTGGCGCTGTCCGGCGACCCCGAGGACATCTACCGCACCGACGCCAAGATCCGCGAACTGTTCCCGCACCTGCAGCAGGTGCACCGCTGGCTCGACATGGCGCGTCAGCGCATCGCCTTCCAGGGCCTGCCGGCGCGCATCTGCTGGCTGGGACTGGGCGAGCGCCACCTGGCCGGGCTGGCCTTCAACGAGATGGTGCGTACGGGCGAACTGAAGGCGCCCATCGTGATCGGGCGCGACCACCTCGACACCGGCTCGGTGGCCAGCCCCAACCGCGAAACGGAGCGCATGCGCGACGGCAGCGATGCGGTGTCCGACTGGCCGCTCCTGAATGCCTTGCTCAATACCGCCAGCGGCGCCACCTGGGTGTCGCTGCACCACGGCGGCGGCGTCGGCATGGGATACTCTCAGCATGCGGGCATGGTGATCGTCGCGGACGGCACCCCGGCGGCGGCGAAACGGCTGGCGCGTGTGCTGGTCAACGACAGCGGCTCGGGCGTGATGCGCCATGCCGATGCAGGCTATGAAACCGCCGTGGCCTGCGCCGCACGCAATGGCCTGAACCTGCCGATGGTGCACACACATGAAGAATGACCCGATGAACCGTGAGCCCATCAACGACGGCTGGACCCTCCATCCC
>JBKHWY010000469.1:0-3720 GCA_046566285.1 Gammaproteobacteria bacterium
CATGGTGCGGCCCGCGAAATGCTTGTGCAGCGCCATGGCCTTCGGCAAATCCAGCCCGTCGGAAAATACCAGGCGTTTGGTGCGCGCATCGACCCGCTGGCGCGCGTAATGCGCCAGCGCCTTTTCGCCCCACTCGACCGGATCGCCCGAATCGTGGCGCAAGCCATCGAAGAGCTTGGAGAAATACAGGTCGAAGTCGTTGAGAAAAGCATCCATGCCGACCACGTCCGTCAGCGCCGTGCCCAGGTCGCCCCGGTATTCCTGCACCCAGTCTTCCAGCGCCGCGCGCTGGAAGTCGCGCAAGCGCACGCCGAAGGACTGGAAGGCTTGCAGGTATTCATGCGCCATGGTCCCGATCGGCACCAGGTTGTACTTCCTGGCCAGGTAGACGTTCGAGGTGCCCTTGAAATAGGTGGGCGCCGACTCGGCCAGCGTGGCCACCACCTCCTCCTGCCAGGCGCCCGAGAAACGCCGCCGCACGCCGAAGTCGAAGAACTCGAACGGATGGCAGTTCGGGGCTTGGCTGTACTGGCGCAGCAGTTCCAGCTTGTCGCCCAGGCGGCGGCGCGCTTCCGCCAGCGCGGCCTCCTGGTCGAAGCGGCGGAAATACAGCTCGTTGACGATGTACAGCACGAAAATCTCGAAGCCCATCACATGCACGATCGGCCCCTTGGCGCGGATTACCAGGTCCTCGCCTTCGGTCTCGACGGTGATGAAGTGGCGCTGGAAGCGGAACAGGGTCAGGAAGTCGGCAAAGTCGGACTTGATGTAGCGGAGCGTGCGCAGGTAGGCGATTTCATCGTCGGTAAAGGAGAGCGAGCACAGGTGGTCGAGTTCGCGCTCGACTTCCTCCTTCAGTTCGGCCAGCGGGTATTCCGGCTTGTTACGGCACAGGAAGGCATACTCGGCCATGGCGGACGGATGCCGGTGCAGCAGCGCCTGCCACATGGTGAATTTGTACAGATCGGTTTCCAGCAGGCTGCGTACGACGTGGGTCATGATGCTCCGTGAATGGGTTGAATGGTCTCGGTGCTCAGGCGGCGTTGGCGACGAGCTGCGGCAACACATCGGCGGCGCGCGCGGTGCGCAAGCCCTTGGCGCGCATGGCGTCCAGGAAGGCTTGCTGCTGCGCTTCGAAGCCGCTGACAGGGCTCATGCAATCGGTCAGCAGCACCAGCTTGGACAACTGATCCTGCGGAAAGTGCTCGGCCAGGTGTTCGGTGGTGGCGCGCACGCAGTGGCTGCCCGCTTCGCCGACGATGAACACCTCGTCGCTGGCCGCCAGCGCCGCGATCAGCGTGCGGTTCAGCTGGGTGGCCGCATCTTCGTGCAGCGGCACTTCGGCCTGGATGGCGGAATAGTGCTCGGTCCAGGGATTGGCGCCCTTGGTCACCCGCTCGACGCGCCGGTCGGTGGCGTGCTCCCACGCCTCCAGTGCGGCCTGCACGTCCGCGTGGACCTGCTGCCCCCAGCTGCCGATCTCGCAGTGCACCGGCCACACCATGAGCCGGTAGCGCCCGGCGCTTTCGAGCTCGTCCAGGTAAGCCAGCGTGCGCCCGGTATGCTCGCGTTCGCGCGGCAGGTACTGTCCGGCGCGCACCTGGGCGGCCGTGATCTCGGTGAACGGCGCCACTTCCCCGCCTTGGCCGTCGGTCCAGAAGGTCGGGTGGGCGATGTCCAGGCGGTAGTGGGTGTCGAGCGTGACGGTGACGGCGGTCAGGCCAGCGCCCGCCTCCCGGATCAGTCGGGCCACGCGCAGCATGTCGGCGTGCGCGCCCGGGACCGGCAAGGCCGGGGACAGCGCGCTATCGCCGTCAATCGGTAAATAGCTTTCTGGCAAATCGCAAAAATCGTTTTGCGGATCGATGACGAGCACATGCAGCTCACGCTTCATATCAGCCTCTTTCAGTAAATCGGGGAAAGTCTAATGATCAACCAAGCAACATTCGACAGCATAAGCGAGAACCGGCTTTTTTGCGCCGCCCCACCCGCGCCTGAAGGCAAGCTGAAGGGCGAATGAATCGCAAACCATGCCGTTTCAGCATAGCCCAACTCAGCGATGATATAGCAGACGCGGCTAAAAATACTGCCAAGCAAGTCGGTTACAAAAAACCTGTAGAAATTGCCGTGATTTCAAAATGTTACGGGCAAAACTGAACCTAACAATGCATTTCCTGCATTACACTATGCGACGCCAAATGGAGATGCCCAAGAGAATGATGGCGCGGCGTCGGCTGCATGGGCTCCGACACAACTAGATTCATAAAGCACATGACATGAACAAATTCACAACACTTGACTTAGTCGTCTTCCTCTTCTATTTCGTCGTCGTGGCGGGATACGGTTTTTGGGTCTACAAGCGCAAGCAGCGTAGTTCCGGGTCCGCCTCGCACGACTACTTCCTGGCAGAAGGTTCCCTGACCTGGTGGGCCATCGGCGCCTCGCTGATCGCCTCGAACATCTCGGCCGAGCAGTTCATCGGCATGAGCGGTTCCGGCTTCAAGATGGGTATGGCCATCGCGACCTACGAATTGATGGCCGCGCTGACCCTGGTGGTGGTGGCCGTGTTCTTCATGCCGGTCTACCTGAAGAACCACATCTACACGATGCCCCAGTTCCTGGAGCAGCGCTACAGCAAGTCGGTCGCGACCATCATGGCCGTGTTCTGGCTGCTGCTGTACATCGTCGTGAACCTGACCTCGATCCTGTACCTGGGCGCACTGGCCATCTCCAGCATCGCCGGCCTCGGCGTGTTCCCCTGCATGATCGCGCTGGCCGTGTTCGCCGTGATCATCACCCTGGGCGGCATGAAGGTGATCGGCTACACCGACGTCATCCAGGTGTTCTTCCTGGTGCTGGGCGGCCTGGTCACCACCTGGCTGGCCCTGGACATGGTATCAAGCCTGAACGGCGGCAACTCGGTGGCGCACGGCTTCTCGGTGCTGACCACCAAGGCAGCCGACCACTTCGACATGGTGCTCGACCGCTCCAGTGAAAACTACATGGACCTGCCCGGCCTGTCGATCCTGATCGGCGGCATGTGGATCGTGAACCTGAACTACTGGGGCTGCAACCAGTACATCACCCAGCGCGCCCTGGGCGCCGACCTGCCGACCGCACGCAAGGGCCTGCTGTTTGCCGCCTTCCTGAAGCTGATGATGCCGATCATCGTGGTGGTGCCCGGTATTGCCGCCTACGTCCTGCACCAGCAGGGCGGCCTGGAAGGCATGGTCATCAACGGCGACCTGAACCCCGACCGCGCCTATCCGGTGCTGCTGAACCTGCTGCCAGCCGGCCTGAAAGGCATCGCCTTTGCCGCCCTGACCGCTGCCGTGGTGGCATCGCTGGCCGGCAAGGCCAACTCGATCGCCACCGTGTTCACGCTCGACCTGTACAAGAAGCGCTTCAACGTCGATGCCAGCGAGAACAAGATGGTGACCATCGGCCGCCTGACCGTGGTCGTCTCGATGATCCTGGCGGTGGTGATCGCGCCGTTCATGGGCATCGACAAGAAGGGTGGCTTCCAGTACATCCAGGAATACACCGGCTTTGTGTCGCCCGGCATCCTGGCCATGTTCCTGATGGGCTTCTTCTGGCGCAAGACGACCGCTGGCGCGGCCATGTTCGCGACCATCGGCGGCTTCGTGCTGTCGCTGATCCTGAAGTTCCTCCCAGGCATGATGGACCTGTCCTTCCTGGCCCCGATCGGCTTCTCGAAAG
>JBKHWY010000469.1:3730-3970 GCA_046566285.1 Gammaproteobacteria bacterium
ACGAGATCCCCTTCCTGGACCGCATGTTCATCGTGTTCTGCGTCGTCATCATCGGCATGGTCATCATCAGCCTGCTGAAACCGCACACCGATGCGACCCGCAAGGAAATCATCGTCGACAAGAGCCTGTTCAAGGTCGATACCGGCTTTGCCATCGGCACCGCGATCATCGCTGTGGTGCTGGCGATTATCTACACCGTGTGGTGGTAACACCGCTCGCGTAGGTCAACGGAAAAGCCGG
>JBKHWY010000470.1:0-3964 GCA_046566285.1 Gammaproteobacteria bacterium
CAGGGCACACGGCAGGAGATCGCGTCGATCGCCGCGAGGTCGAAGTCGACCTCGCCCTCCTGCGCCGCTGCAAGGATGTGCAGCACGGTGTTGGTCGAGCCGCCCATCGCGATGTCGAGCGTCATCGCATTCTCGAAGGCCGTGAAGCTCGCGATCGAGCGCGGCAGCACGCGCCGCTGTTCCGGCGTGGCCGGCTACGCCCTGAACGTGCATGACGACGACGACCGCACCTCGGTCGATATCGTCGCGCCCAAGGGCGACATCTATCCGCTGTCATACTGGGACGTGGTGACGCTGGGCTACGCGTCGGTGGGCCAGAAAGCCGAGTGGCGCATGGGCACGCGCAAGGGACGCAGCGTGCCGACCGCGCTGGTGGTGCGCCTGACCCGGCTGGACAACCGCAATCCGGGCGAGCTGATCGCCGTGGCACGGGTGGACCGCGATGGCGCCTGCGTGATCTTCAAGGGCGACATGGCCGACCCCGGCGTGGACGAGCTGGCGCGCAAGGCGGCCGCCGAGCCGAACCAGAAGTGCCTGGGCGCATACACGCCCGACTGAGCCCCGGACTGAGCGCACAACCGAGCGCCCGGCGGCCCGACGATTAATGGACGTCAATATAATGTCGAGCCCAGGCGAGCTGCGGTATCATTTGTGCATGAAGATTATTCCGCTTGTCCTTGCTGTGAGCTGTACGCTGGTCTCGGTCGTCCCGGCCCTGGCCTGGGCCCAGCAAGCGGACGAGATGGCCGAGCTGTCGCTCGAGCAGCTCAGCGATATCGTCATCACCTCGGTCTCGCGCCAGGAAGCCCGCCTGTCGAGCGCACCCGCCTCGGTCTACATCATCAGCGCCAGCGACATCCGCAGGAGCGGCGCGCGCAGCCTGCCCGAGGCCCTGCGCCTGGCCCCCAACCTGCAGGTGGCGCGCGTGGATGCGCGCAGCTGGGCCATCTCGGCGCGCGGCTTCAACAGCGTCTTCACCAACAAGCTGCTGGTGCTGATCGATGGGCGCAGCGTGTATTCGCCGCTGTTTTCCGGCGTGTTCTGGGACATCCAGGACGTGCTGGCGGCCGATATCGCCCGCATCGAAGTCATCAGCGGACCGGGCGCCACCATCTGGGGCGCCAACGCCGTCAACGGCGTCATTAATGTCATCACCAAGGAAGCGGCCGATACCCAGGGCGGCCTGGCGCAGGCCACGGCCGGCCAGCATGAACGCGGCGGCGCGCTGCGCTACGGCGGCAAGCTGGCCGGTGGCGGCCACTACCGCGCCTACGCCAAGTTCACCGAAATGGACGCGAGCGAAACCGAACGCGGTCTGCTGCTGCGCAACGACTGGCGCCGCAGCCAGGCCGGCGTGCGTGCCGACCTGCCGCTGGGCGCGGCGGCCAGCCTGGCGCTGTCCGGCGACGTGTATGACGGCAGCCTTGGCCAGGGCGTGAACGGCGACATCCGCGTGCGCGGCGCCAACCTGGTCAGCCGCTATGCCGCGCGCCTGGGCCCGGGCGAAGACTTGCGCGTGCACCTGATTGTCGATCACAGCCAGCGCGACCAGCCCGGCTCGATCCACGAACGCTTGACCACCCTCGACCTGGAAGCCCAGCACGACCTCTCGGTGGGACGCCACAAGCTGAGCTGGGGCGGCGGCTACCGGCACGGCTGGGACCGCATCGCCAACGGACCGGCGACCAGCGCCGGCTTCCTGCCGTCCGACACGGATCTCCATTGGGGCAACCTGTTCGCGCAGGACGAAATCACCCTGGCGGACCCTGTGCGGCTGACAGCCGGCGTCAAGTTCGAGCACAACAACTATACGGGCCTGGAGGTGCTGCCGAACCTGCGCCTGGCGTTCACGCCGGACGAGCGCACGCTGCTGTGGACCAGCCTGTCGCGCACCGTGCGCGCGCCCTCGCGCATCGACCGCGACCTGTATTCGCCGATCCAGCCGATCGTCATCAATGGCGTGCCGCGCTACGCGGTGGCGGGCGGGCCGCAGTTCGATTCCGAGACCGCCGACGTGGCCGAGCTGGGCTACCGCAGCCAGGCCAGCGCCGCCCTGAGCTGGTCGGCTACCGCCTTCTACAGCCGCTACGACCGCCTGCGCACGCTCGAACCGCACAGCGGCGCGCCCTCCACCTTCGAGAACCTGGGACGCGGACGCGCGCACGGCCTGGAGATGTGGGCGCGCTGGCAAGCGCTGCCCGGCTGGCGTCTGGATGGTGGCGCCGTCGTGCAGCGGGTGCGCACCAGCGTGCGGCCGGGCAGCCGCGACTCCAGCGGCTCGTCGGGCCTGGCCACCAACGATCCGGACCAGCGCTTGCTGCTGCGCTCGTCGCTTGACCTGTCCGAACGCAGCCAGCTGGACTTCACGCTGCGCTACGTGGGCCGCCTGCCGCGCCCGGTGGTGCCGAGCTACCACGAGCTGGACGCGCAGTGGCTGTGGATGCCGCGCGCCGATATCGACATCATCGTCGCCGGCCAGAACCTGCTGCACCGCAGCCACGTGGAATTCGGCAGCGCGCCAGGGCGCAGCGTGTTCGAGCGGACCGTGCTGGTGCGCGCCGCCTACCGTTTCTGACACGCGGCGGCACGCCGCCTCCCGCGTCAGCGCTGCGAATCCGCGGCCAGCAAGCGCTCGGTAATCGCCCGGAACGGCAGCTTGCCCGCCTCGCTGCGCGTGAGCAGCGCGTCCATCCCGTTGAAACTGCGATCGGCCAGCGCCCACCCCAAGGGCGTGTCGTTGCGCGCCAGGACCCCAAACCACAGGAAGCGGTCCGGCGCGGGCGGCAGCATCGCTTCGGTATCGCGCCGCTCGGCCGTGACGGCAAAGGTGGCGCGCGCCGCGCGCGTGCTGAACAGCCCCAGCGGCGGCGCCACCACTTCGGACAGGAAGGTCTGGTCCAGCCGCGCCAGCGCCGGGTCCTGCTTGGAAGGCGGCGCCAGCGCGCCGGGTGAATTGCTGATGACGATCACCGCCGGCTCGATCGTGTAGCCCTTGGCCTTCCAGCGCTCCAGGGTCGGGCGCATCGAAAACAGCAGGTCGCGGATCGATTCCACCCCGGAGTTCTCGAAGTAGCCGCCATCGATCAGGCGGCCCCAGGGCGCGCGCGCCAGCCCGGGTGCGCACGGCGCCAGCTGTTTGCCCTGGCGGCAGGCGTACACGGTGCCGGCCGGGCTGATGTAGGAAAAGCGCGCGCTGTTGTGCACGGCGGTGGCCAGGCTCATGCGGCGCAGGTCGATCAGCGGGTCAAAAGCGTCGTAGGCATCCGGAAAGCGCCCGTCGATCACCAGATCGCTGGCGATCACGCGGTTGCCGCCTTCGACCAGGGTGGCGTTGAGCAGCAGCGAGGGCACGCTGCGCGCCGCGTCGCCCCGCCACAGGCCGTCGAAGCGCTCGGCAAAGCGGCGGTTGCCGGTGGCCTGCTGCCAGCCCTGCCCCAGCGCGCCTTCCATGGCGCGCGCGCGGTCGGCCGCCTCGATGGCGAACGGCAGGAAGCGCTGCACCATGTCCGGATACATCAGGTAGCCCACCAGCGGCGAGAGGAAGTCGCGCCGCAGCACCTGGCGGATGCACTGCTGGTAGGGTGTCCGGCTGCCCTGCGCGCACGGGGCGGCGGCCAGCCGGCCGCTGCTGCCGTCCGCCACCAGGCTGGCGAAGCTGGCCGCGGCCAGGCTGCCGCCGGAGACGCCGCTGAGGGCGAACAGGTGGCGCGAGAAGCGCGCGCCGCTGTCGTCCTGCAGCTTGGCCAGCACGATCCCGCCCCAGTAGGCGGCGCGGATGCCGCCACCCTCGGCCGCCGCCAGATACAGCGGGAAGCTGGCGTCCTTGCGCAGTTCGCCGGTGGCCACGCGCGCCTGCAGCCAGGCGTCCAGGTGGCGGTCGATGTCGCGCCGGATGAAGGGCGTGCCGGCGTCGTCCACCAGCGCCACCGCATGGTTGTCGTTGGAGAGACTAAACACCACGAAC
>JBKHWY010000471.1:0-3926 GCA_046566285.1 Gammaproteobacteria bacterium
GACGCCCGGTACTTCGATGTGATCGCTCAAGCGCCCTCCCGGCTTGAGCACGGGCTGATAGGCGCCCAGGCGCAGCAGCTGCCTGGCCGTCAGCCCATCGGTGGACAGCTGGGGATCGACCGGGGCGATCAGGACCTGTTCGCGCAGGGGACGATCCGCGGGCAGGGGCAGCTCGACCTTGCCATCACGTACCTCGGCGCGGTGGAGCAGTTGTCCGGACGGGTCAAACACGAATACCGTGAGGACATGCTGGAATTGAGGGCGCTGGGCAGTGCTCACCTGGAGGGTGACCGACTGCCGGCCATTCGGTGCTTCAATCATCGCAATTCTCCTAGAAGGAAATCGTTGAGAAGCACAGGAGGCCACCTCGGCCCTTGGCCGCTCACGATGTATTTTTTGTCCACGCGAGATGCGTGGTGATACCCATTCTAGGCAGGCCAAAACAGCCGAATTATTATTTTTATACTAAAATTTATGCCCTGTTCATGCCGACGATGCCGGCGACACGGGGCGCTGTTGCGCTGGCAGAGTCGTCCTCGCACGCCTGAAATCTGCCACGCGCCGTATTCATGGCAGTGCGATATCATTCTTTCTCACAAGCCGCCCGTCTCCACCTGCGGCAAGGAGGACGAATTGGAAGTTGCTCCACTACCGATTGCCGTCTTCGTGGTCGATGCCGCCGGCATGATCCGAAGCTGGAACAAGGGCTGCGAACAAATGGCCGGCTACAGCGCGGCCGACATTCGCGGAAGCAGGCTGGACCGGATTATCGCCTTCGACGAAGCGCACGGCGACCCGCCCCTGCTGCCGCTGGTCGGCGACGCCGAGGCCAGCGCCCACCTCACCAGCATCGACGGGCGGCGCATTCCGGTGCGCGTCATCATCGCTCCGCAACTGCTCGAGCGCGACAAGCCCGATTCGTTCAGCGTCATCATCGCGCCCCGCCCAGGGGTGCGACCACCGCGCTACACACTGATCCAGGACCTGTCGGTGGTCGACATCATCGAAGGGCTGCCTTGCGTGTTCTACGTGGTCGATTCGAGCGGCCATTTGCTGCTCTGGAACCGCCAGCTGGAAACCGTGCTGGAAATGTCGAGCGAAGAGCTGCCCACGCTCGACGTGCAGCATTTCTTCGAGCCCAAGGACCGGCCCAACATCGTGGCCAGCATCCAGGCCGCGCTGGAGGACGGCAGTTCCAGCCACGAGGCGGAATTGATCGGCCGGAACGGCAAGCGCACGGCCAGCCTGTTCAATTGCGCGCGCACCAGCCTGGGCGGCCTGCCCTGCGTGGTCGGCACCGGCCTGGACATCTCCGCGCGCAAGGAGGCCGAACTGGGCCTGCTGCTGCGCGAGCGCGCCATCTCCTCCAGCGTGAACGCGATCGTGATCTGCTGCTGCAGGGACGACGACTTCCCCATCGAATACGTCAACCCCGCGTTCGAACAGATCACCGGCTACACGCTGGACGAGATCAAGGGACGCGATCCGCGCTTCATGCATGCGGAAGGGTGCGACACGCACGAGCACACGCGCATCCACGAGGCGCTGCGCAAGCGCGAGAGCGTGCGCTCGGTGCTGCGCAACGCCCGCAAGAACGGCGAGATCTTCTGGAACGACCTGCGCATCGACCCGGTGGCCAACAGCGATGGCGAGGTGACCCATTTTGTGGCGGTCATCAGCGATATCACCCAGGCCAAGCACTACGAGCGGCGCCTGCAGCACCTGGCCCATCACGACCCGCTCACCGGACTGGCCAACCGCACCTTGCTGCAGGACCGGCTGCAGTTCGCCATCGAGCACGCGGTGCGCGACCACTCCCCCGGTGCGCTGGCCTTCCTCGACCTGGACAACTTCAAGTACATCAACGACACCTTCGGCCACGAGGCCGGCGACGTGGCCTTGCGCGAGATCGCCCAGCGCCTGCGCGAGGGCGTGCGCACCGACGACACCGTGGCGCGCGTGGGCGGCGACGAGTTCGTCCTGGTCATCAACAACGAACCCAACCACGGCCACCTGGCCGAACTGCTCGATCGCATCCGCCAGAACGTCAGCGCGCCCGTGATGGTGGGCGACAAGCAGATCCTGCCCGGGGTCAGCATCGGCGTGTCTCTGTTCCCGCGCGACGGCGACAATGCCGACCGGGTGATGCGCGCGGCCGACGCGGCCATGTATCACGCCAAGACCCTGGGCAAGAACAACTGCCAGTTCTATTCGCCCGAGCTGAACGAGGCGGTGCACGGCCAGCTGGCGCTGGAAGCGAGCCTGAGCCGCGCCATCCGCGACGACGAGATGGTGGTCGGCTACCAGCCCAAGGTGGACCTGCGCACCGGCCGGGTGGTGGGCGCGGAAGCGCTGGTGCGCTGGAGCCACCCGGACGATGGCCTGGTGGAGCCGGACCGCTTCATCCCCGTGGCCGAGGAAACCGGCATGATCGTGCCGCTGGGTGAACTGGTGTTGAACAAGGTGTGCGAGACCCTGAAAGTCATGCAGGATGAGGGGGTGACCGATTTCGTCATCTCCGTGAACCTGTCGGCGCGCCAGCTGCGCCAGCGCCAGTTCGTGACCCGCCTGGGCGAGCTGCTGGAGCATTACGAGGTCGATCCGGCCTCGCTGGAACTGGAGGTGACGGAGAGCCAGCTGATGGACCGGCCGGAAGACGCGGTCGAGGCGCTGGCCCAGTTGAAGGCGCTGGGCGTGCGCCTGTCGATCGACGACTTCGGCACCGGCTATTCGAGCCTGTCCTACCTGCAGAAATTCCCCGTCGATTTCATCAAGATCGACCGCTCCTTCCTGTCCAACGTGAGCCTGGACCGCAATGCGGTGATCGCGCGCGCCATCATCGCGCTGGGGCACAGCCTGCACCTGAAGGTGATCGCGGAAGGGGTGGAAACGCGCGAGCAGATCTCCTTCCTGCGCGACTACGACTGCGACCAGATGCAGGGCTTCTACTTCAGCCCCGCCCTGCCGCGCGACGGCCTGCGCCAGATGGTGGCGGGGGACACCCGCCTGCAGCACTAGGCCTGCGCCCGCACGGGCAGGCTGCCACGGTAGGCTTCCAGGTAGACCAGCGCGGCCAGCCGTTTGACCAGTTCGTCCATCCGTTCGGCCGGCACTTGCGCGTAGCCGAGCATCAGGCCATTCCAGGTGCTGCGCGCGTCCGCCCCGATCGCGTGGGCGGAGATGGGGTTAACCACGATGCCTTGTGCGCGTGCCTGGCGCGCGATCGCGCCGTCCGAGACGCGCGGATCGAGCAGGCGCAGCGACAGGTGCATGCCGGCCGAGGCGCCGTGCACGCTGGCGATGCGGCCCAGGTGCCGGTCCAGCGCCTCCACCAGCGCGTCGCGGCGCTGGCGGTACAGGCGCCGCATGCGGCGCAGGTGCAGTGCGAATTCACCGTTGCGGAGAAAATCCGCCAGCGCCAGCTGCTCGGCCACCCGTCCGGCGGCCGACGCGTGCGCGCGCATCGCCGCGAACGGCTGCGCGAGCGCGGGCGGCACCACCACGTAGCCGATGCGCAGGCCCGGGAACATGGTCTTGCTGAAGGTGCCGCAGTAGAGCACGGGGGCGTCCACGGCCAGCCCCTGCATGGCCGGCAGCGGCGGGCCTTCGTGGCGAAATTCGCTGTCGTAGTCGTCTTCGATGATGAGGGCGCCGCAACTACGCGCGCCGTCGATCAGCGCCATGCGGCGCGCCAGCGTCAGCACCACCCCGAGCGGATACTGGTGCGACGGAGTGGCATAAATGACCTTGGGACGACGCCGCGTCCAGTCGCGTGCGGCCGGCGCCATGCCGTCGCCATCGACCTCGATGCCCTGCACCGCCAGCCCGGCGCCGCGAAACGCGGCCAGCGCGCCGCCATAGCCCGGGTTCTCGATCCACACGGTGTCGCCCTGCTCGGCGCAGGCGCGTGCGCACACATCCAGGCT
>JBKHWY010000472.1:0-3922 GCA_046566285.1 Gammaproteobacteria bacterium
AACGCACGCGATGGCGAAACGGCGGAGGACGTGGCGCGCCGCGCGGCCGCTGACGTGCAGGCCCTGTTCGAGGAACGCGACGGCGACATCGCCGCCATCATCATCGAGCCGCTGGTGCAGTGCGCCACCGGCATGGCCATGCACGACCCGCTGTACCTGAAGCTGGTGCGCGAACTGTGCGACCGCCACCAGGTGCACCTGATCCTCGACGAGATCGCCGTGGGCTGCGGGCGCACCGGCACTTTCTTCGCCTGCGAGCAGGCCGGCATCTGGCCGGACTTCCTGTGCCTGTCCAAGGGCATCAGCGGCGGCTACCTGCCGCTCTCGCTGGTGCTCTCGCGCAGCGAGATCTACCAGAGCTTCTACAGCAGCGACGTCACGCGCGGTTTTCTCCATTCGCACTCGTACACCGGCAACCCGCTGGCCTGCCGCGCCGCGCTGGCGACGCTGCAGATCTTCGCGGACGACCATGTCATCGAAGCGAACCGCGCGCGCGCGGCCAAGGTCACCGAAGCGCTGGCGCCGCTGGCCGGACATGCGCGCGTGGCCAACTTCCGCCAGCGCGGCATGATCTGGGCGTTCGACGCGGTGGAGCCGGATGCGGCGCGCGCGGCGACCTTCTCGCGCCGCTTCTTCACCAGCGCGCTGCAGAATGAACTGCTGCTGCGCCCGATCGGCACCACCGTCTACCTGATGCCGCCGTACATCCTGTCCGACGACGAGATCGCGATCCTGGCCGAGCGCACCCAACGCGTGTTTGAAAGCGTGCTGGCGCCATGAAGCTGATCGAACAGATCGACGCGCAGCTGCGCCGCCTCGACGAGCAAAGCTTGACGCGCCGGCGCCGCGTGGTGGACTCGGCGCCCGGCGCGCGCATCGTGGTCGATGGCCGCCCCATGCTGGCCTTCTGCAGCAACGATTACCTGGGCCTGGCCGCGCATCCGCGCCTGATCGAAGCCACCGCCGAAGGCGCGCGCCGCTACGGCGCCGGCAGCGGCGCCTCGCACCTGATCAGCGGGCACCAGCGCGCGCACCAGGCGATGGAAGACGCGCTGGCCGCATTCCTGGCGCCGTATATCGACCATGCGCGCGCGATTTCACTCGCCACCGGCTACATGGCCAACCTCGCCATGCTCACCGCCCTGGGGGCGGACAACGAAGCAGAGATTTTCTCGGAAGAACTCAATCACGCCTCGCTGATCGACGGGGCCCGGCTGGCGCGCGCCAGCGTCCAGGTCTACCCGCATGCCGACACCGAGGCGCTGGCGGCACTGCTGGCGGCCAGCCGCGCGCGCACCAAGATCGTCGTCACCGACAGCGTGTTCAGCATGGACGGCAACGTGGCCCCGCTGGCAGCCATTGCCGCGCTATGCGAACAGCATGGCGCCTGGCTGCTGATCGATGACGCGCATGGCTTTGGCGTCTTGGGCGAATCCGGCCGGGGCGTGCTCGAACACCTGAACCTGCGCTCGCCCAACATCGTCTACATGGGCACCCTGGGCAAGGCGGCTGGAGTCGGTGGCGCCTTCATCGCCGCCCACGCCAGCGTCATCGAGCTGCTGATCCAGCGTTCGCGGCCTTACATCTACACCACCGCCGCCCCGCCGGCGCAGGCGCATGCCGTCCTCGAAAGCCTGGCCATCATCGGCGGCGACGAAGGCCATGCGCGCCGTGCCCACCTGTTCCACCTGATCGAGCAGTTCGACCAGGGACTGGTGCTCACGCGCTGGCAGCGCGGCGCTTCCGCCACCGCCATCAGGCCGGTTATCATCGGGCATAACGATGCGGCCATGCGTGCCGGCGCGGCGCTGTATGAGCGGGGCATGTGGGTGGGGGCGATTCGCCCGCCCACGGTGCCCGCCGGGACGGCGCGCCTGCGCGTGACGCTGTCGGCCGCGCATACGATCGACGAGGTGGCGCAGCTGTGCGCCGCCTTGAATGAACTGGAAAGGACCGTGCAATGAGCCTGAACGACCCCGTGCCCGTCCCGGTGGTGGCCCCCGAAGTGGAGGCGGCGCCTGAAGCAGTGTTGACGCCGCAAGTGGCGCCCAGCCTGGAAGCCGAAGGCTTGCCCACACGCTTCTGCTGCTTCGTCACCGGCACCGACACTGAGATCGGCAAAACGCTCGTCTCGGCGGCCATCCTGCACAAGCTGGCCTCCGGCGGCGTGCGCGCCTGCGGCATGAAACCGGTGGCGGCGGGCGCCGAACTGCGCGACGGCGAGCTGCACAACGACGACGCCGACATGCTGATCGCAGCTGGCAACGTCACGCTGCCGTCGAACATCACCACACCCTACATGCTGCGCGAGCCGGCCGCCCCGCACATCGCCGCCGCCATCGATGGCGTGACCATCGAATCGGTGCCGATCATCGCCGCGTACGCGGAAGTGGCGGCCGCCGCCGATGCCGTGGTGGTCGAGGGCGTGGGCGGCTTCCGGGTGCCGTTTTCCAGCGATTTCGACAGCGCCGACCTGGCCGAGCAGCTCAACCTGCCGGTGATCCTGGTGGTGGGCCTGCGCCTGGGCTGCATCAACCACGCCTTGCTGACGGTGGAAGCCGTCATCCAGCGCGACCTGGTGCTGGCCGGCTGGGTCGCCAACGAAGTCGATCCCGACATGCGTTTCATCGACGAGAATGTCGAGGCGCTGGCGCGCCTGATCCCGGCGCCGCTGCTGGGGCGCGTGCCCCGGCTGGAGGCGCCCACGGCAGCCAATGCCGCCCCGTTCATCGATCTCGCGGGCCTGCCGGGCTGGCCCTCCGCGCGCATCGCCTAGTACCGCCCCGTGCCAACGAAGTCAATAAATTCACCCCTGAAGGAAACCGTCATGTCCCATTCCAACGCCGTCTCGTTCCACCCGCCGGTGGCGCCCATCAAACTTCCGGAAGCGGCGACCTGGCCGCTGGCCGACGTGCTGGCCCTGTTCGAGCTGCCTTTCAACGACCTGCTGTTCAAGGCGCAGACGGTGCACCGTGCGCACTGGCCGGAAGGCGACGTCGAACTGGCCACGCTCCTGTCGATCAAGACCGGCGGCTGCGAGGAAGACTGCGGCTACTGCCCTCAGGCGGCGCGCTACGACACCGGCGTGGAAGCGAAGAAGATGCTGGGCATCGACACCGTGCTGGACGCCGCCCGCCAGGCCAAGGCCAACGGCGCCACCCGTTTCTGCATGGGCGCGGCCTGGCGCAGCCCCAAGGATCGCGACATGGAAAAGGTCGAGACCATGGTGCGCGAGGTGAAGGCCCTGGGCCTGGAAACCTGCGCCACCCTGGGCATGCTGGAAGAAGGCCAGGCCGACCGCCTGAAGGATGCGGGCCTGGACTACTACAACCACAACCTGGACACGGCGCCCGAGTTCTACAACAACGTGATTTCCACGCGTGAGTACCAGGACCGCCTCGACACCTTGGGACGCGTGCGCAACGCCGGCCTGAAGGTGTGCTGCGGCGGCATCGTCGGCATGGGCGAGACGCGCGCCCAGCGCGCCGGCCTGATCGCCCAGCTGGCCAACCTGAACCCGTACCCGGAATCGGTGCCGGTCAACCACCTGGTGCAGGTGGAAGGCACGCCGCTGCACGGCCTGGACCCGCTCGACCCGATCGAATTCGTGCGCACCATCGCGGTGGCGCGCATCACCATGCCGAAGGCGCGCGTGCGCCTGTCGGCCGGGCGCCGCCAGATGGGCGAAGCGGTGCAGGCGATGTGCTTCACGGCCGGCGCCAACTCGATCTTCTACGGCGACAAGTTGCTCACCACCGACAACCCGGAAGCGGAAGACGATCGCGTGCTGCTGGCCAAGCTGGGCCTGAAAACCCGCGCGGCGACGCTGGAATCGGCGCCCAAGGAACGCTGCGGCGGCTGATCGGCGCCCGCAAACCAACGTGTTTCAACCCGAGCAGTACTAACCCCACAAGGGAGCCGT
>JBKHWY010000473.1:0-3921 GCA_046566285.1 Gammaproteobacteria bacterium
GTGACGCGCCTGATCAACGGTGGCGCGGTCGGCATGCGCGCCCGCCTTGCGTGGTACCGGCGCACGCGCGCGCTGTGGCCGCCCGCCCACGCGCCGCGCCTAGATGGATTTTTGTTCAGTGTGCGGCAACGAACGGTTGCCTGAGCCCGTAGTCCCTATGATGAAGCCGTGTGAGTGAGACGCGGCGCGGCCCAAGCCGGCGCTGGGTAGTTTCCTCAGCAGGTTAGCCGGTCGCCTCGAGGATCGGCACCAGAATATGCGTTGGCGCAGCGGGTGCGACAGCGCCGGACACATGGAAGCGGAGGTTGCAATGACTGCCTTGACCCATCCACCGAAGCAGCTGGTACGCCAGTACCTGGCCAGGCGCACGCGCGAGCAGAAGCCGCCTCCATCGCCGGAAGAAATCCGCCGCGAACTGGGCTGGGGCCTGGTCGGTGCGGATGTGAAGTGGCCGAAGATCGACAACACTCGATAAGGAGAACCAAGCATGACCCATCGTATCGGTAACAAGGATGAAGCCCAGCAGCGCAGCAAGAAGGAAAAGCTGGCGACCAAACGCACCAACATCGCCCGCGAAGCGATCAAGAAGGAAATCGCCAAGGCCAAGTACCGCAACCAGGTGAAGAACCGTCCGCCGGTCGAGAACCTGGTCGCCGTGGTGTAAGCAACCCTCCATCAGCCAGTTCCGCAAAGCCCGCCCCGTTGATCGGCGCGGGCTTTGTCTTTTCCAGCCTGGTCTCCTCCGGCATTGTCTCCTCCGGCATTGTCTCCTCCATCTCCCGTCGTACGCCATTGGCCGGCGCCGCTCCGCCGTTCGCCGAAAAGAGATTGGCAGCGGCGCGCCCGCGCCTTATCGTTGCAGCACATATCAACGAGGGCACAAGGGGAGCTCGCATGACGCACAACAAGGACAAGGAATACGAATGGCGGCGCCAGCTGGTCTGGGGCATGGTCATCGTGGGATTGGGCGTGGCCCTGTTGCTGGACCAGATGAAGGTCATCGAGGTCAGGCACCTGTGGCATTATGCGCCGCTGGCGCTGGTGATCATCGGCATGAACAAGATGGTGGGCTATCCGAGCGCCAGGCATTTTTGTGGCGGGCTGATGGAGATGATGATCGGCCTGTGGCTGTTTGCCGTGTTCGAGCAGATGTACGGCCTGACATTCTTTAACAGCTGGCCGGTGCCGATGATCGCCATCGGCATCAAGACGGCCCTGGAGCCGATCGTGCGCGCACGCTTCGCGTCGTATGAGGAGAACAAGCATGACACACACAAGTAAAGGGCGCTGCGGCCGCAACACCGGCGGACAGGTGTTGTCGGGACTGATCGTGATTGCCTTCGGCGTGCTGTTCTTGCTGGATAACTTCCACGTGCTGGAGTTCTCCCGCGTGATTTCGTTCTGGCCGTCGCTCCTGTTCGTGCTGGGCGTCTTCAAGCTGCTCGACACGCGCTCGAGCAACGGCTACATGGTGGCCGGCTCGCTGATGGGAGCGGGCGTGCTGCTGATGCTGCACAATATGGGACTGCTGCGCCTCAATTGGGGCATGCTCTGGCCCTCGATCCTGATCGCGGTGGGCGGCGCGGTCGTGGTGCGCGCCCTGGGTGGGCGCCAGCGCGAGGAATCGCTGAAGGCGGCCGACGACGATTCCGTCATCGAATCGACCACCATCCTGGGCAGCATGCAGCGGCGCGTCAGCACCCCGGATTTCCGCGGCGGCGAAATCACCACCATCATGGGCGGCTGCAACCTGGATCTGCGCGGCAGTTCGATCCAGGGCGACGTGGTATTGCATGTCTTCGCGGCCATGGGCGGCATCGTGATCAAGTGTCCGCCGGATTGGACCGTGGTCTTGCAGGGCATGCCCTTCATGGGCGGCTTCGAGGAAAAGACCGTGCGCCCGGCCGATCAATCGAAACGCCTGATCGTCAAGGGCTGGGTGGTGATGGGTGGCGTCAAAGTGCGCAACTGATGGCGCCCGGATTTTCCACCCGGCGCGGGGCCCTGCTGTATTGCCTGGCGCTGGGGCTGCTGGGGACCATCTTCGCCGGCGTGCTGGCCGCCGCCAGTGCCGCCAGCCTGGCGGCGGCGATCGGGTTCGCGCTGCCGCTGACGATCTTGTTCGGCGTGGCCTCCGGTTTCTCCGCCCATTACCTGTGCCGCGCCAATCCGCTCAATGAGCGCGGCACGGTGGCGATCGCGGCGCGCTTTTTCGCGGCGGCCGTGATGGCCGGCCTGGTGCTGTCGGGACTCGGGCAGGCGTGGAATAGCTTGCTGGGACTGGCGTCCGACGGCCGTGGCGCGCTGCCGATGTCGGCCTGGCTGAAAGCCAATATCTTCGGGGTGGGCATGCTGCTGTACGGCCTGTCGGCGGTGGCGCATTACCTGGGGATTGAATTCGAGCGCGCCCGCAATGCCGAAAAACGCGAATTGCAGGCGGCGCTGGCCGCGCGCGAAGCCGATTTGCGCATGCTGCGCACGCAAATCGATCCGCACTTCCTGTTCAACAGTTTGAATTCGATCAGCGCCCTGACATCGATCGATGGCGCGCGCGCCCGTTCGATGACCTTGCAGCTGGCCGATTTTTTTCGCTACAGCCTGAAACTGGGCGCGCAGGCGCAAGTGACGGTGGGCGCGGAATTCGACCTGTTGCTGCGCTTTCTCGCCATTGAGGAAATTCGTTTCGGCGCGCGTTTGCGGGTGGAGCATGCGATTGAAGATGCGGCCCGCGATTGTTTGTTGCCGCCAATGCTGCTGCAGCCGCTGGTGGAAAACGCGGTCAAGCATGGCATTGGCCAGGTCAGTGAAGGCGGCGTGATTGCGATTGCCGCGCGCCGGCTTGGCTCGCAATTGGCCATCACGGTGGAAAACACGATCGACCCGGATATCGGCGCGCACGCGCTCTCGGGCATTGGTCTGGCCAATGTGCGCCAGCGCCTGGAGCTGGCGTATGGGCATGAAGCCGGCCTCAATTGGCAGCGCACGGATGCTCGCTTTCGGGTGGAGCTGAGGCTGCCCGCTCACACATTGGAGACCGCATGAACGTGATCGTCGTGGACGATGAAGCATTGGCGCGCGCGATCGTGCGCGAATTCTTGGGCGCGCACCCGGACGTGCGCATCGTGGCCGAATGCGCCAATGGCGCCGATGCCGTCAAGGCGATTGCCGAGCTCGAACCCGACCTGGTATTTCTCGATATTCAAATGCCGAAGCTGAACGGATTCGATGTGGTGGAACTGGCCGGCCAGAAGACCCGTTACGTGTTCGTGACCGCCTATGACCAGTATGCGCTCAAGGCTTTCGAGGTGCACGCCGTCGATTACCTGCTCAAGCCCTTCAGCCAGGAACGCTTCAACGAAGCGCTGGCGCATGCGCGCGCCACTGTGGCGCCGGCGGCAGCCGTGCAGGCGGTGCTGGCCGAGTCCGTGCGCGGCAAGCCATTGGAACGGGTGTTGATTCGCGATGGCGGGCACATTCACGTGGTGAGCGTGGACGCCATCTGCGCGGTGGAAGCGCAGGATGATTATGTGGCGATTCGCGCGGACGGCAAGACGTATCTGAAGCACCAGCGCCTGTCGGAGCTGGAAACCCAGCTCGATCCGGCTGCGTTTGCACGCGTGCACCGCTCGTTTCTCGTCAAGCTGGCCTGCATCAGCCGGATCGAGCAGGGGCGCGACAGCCATGCGGCCATCCTGACCGATGGCAGCCGGATTCCCGTCAGCCGCACCGGCTTGCAGAAAATCAGGCACCTGCTGGGTTGACTGACCCGGATTCCACATGCCACCAGGCCGGCAGCAGCGCGCGCACCTGGGCCTGGTCGAAGCGGTCGTCGATCAGCACCACGACGCCGCGATCGGCCTCGGTGCGGATCACCCGGCCGGCTGCCTGCACCACTTTCTGCAATCCCGGATACAGGTAGGT
>JBKHWY010000474.1:0-3908 GCA_046566285.1 Gammaproteobacteria bacterium
TTTCCGCCTCGGTGCGGTTGGCGCGCATGCGGTCGAGAATGTCATTGACCAGCACCGTGGCCTGCGTGCGCGCCTCGGCACTCTGGTTGTTCTTCATGCTGGTGAGGATGATCCCACCCAGGCCCAGGAGGCCGATGCTCATCACCACCAGGGTGACCATGATTTCGATGAGCGAAAATCCGCGTTGGCGTACCATGCCAGGCTCCTTTAGATCAGTTGCAAGTGGCGGCGCCGGCCAGCAGGCTGACGCCGACCCAGCCCGTGCCGGCGGTCAGGGCGACCTGCCGCCGGCTCACCTTAATCGAGGTGACGCAGGCGGTGAAGGTACCGGTCTGGGTGGTACCGTCGATCAGGCGCGGCTGGCCGCTCGCCGAATAGGACACATAATCGGCCACGCCGCCGGCGCCCAGCAGCACTGCCTTGCCTTTGATACGCCCCTGCACGCGCAGCACGGCATCGGTTCCGTCCGGCGTACCCAGCGTTCCCGTATCGGTGAAAATGATCCAGCCGCTGCGCCAGTCGGCGGTCCCGCCGGCGGCGGCCGCACAGCTGGTGCCATCCGTGCTGCGGCACATGGTGACGCGGACGTTGCGCTTGACCGCTTCGGAGCGCGTGAAATTGAGTGCGCCGATCACATAGTCGGCCTGGGTACTCACGTCGGCGTCCTGGAGAAACTTGGTCAGCATCGGTACGCCGATGGACGCCGTGATGCCGACAATGGTCAGCGTCACCAGCAGTTCGCTCAGCGTAAAGCCGCGCTGGCGAGTCGCGCTGTGGCGGTGGGGTACTGGTAGGTCAGCCATGATGGGGTCGAAATCCTGAGGGAATTCCTCATTACAATGATTCCGAGTATAAACATCAAACCTGACATTACCCTGAAGAAATCGGGGATTTCCCTGCCAAACGGAAAATAATTTCTATTTTCTAAGCACGACGGGCGGAAAACGCACACCGATGCGCAGGCCGCGTCCGCCGTCGCCTTCGGTCAGCATCAGTTCGGCGCCATGCGCCTGCGCCACGTCGCGCACGATGGCCAGGCCCAAGCCGTTGCCGGCGCTGCTCTCGTCCAGACGCACATAGCGCTGGAACACGCGGTTGCGCAGGTGCGGCGCGATGCCGGGGCCAGAATCGATCACCTCGAAGAGCACGCCGCTGCTGCCCGGATGGCAGCGCACCGTGACGGTACCGTGCGCGGGGGTGTAGCGCACCGCGTTGTCGATCAGGTTATCGACCAGGTCGCGCAGCAGGAAGGCGTCGCCCTTGACCACCGCCGGGCGCAGGTCGAAACCGATGTCGATCTCCTTCTTGCCGGCCTGCTCGACCGCGTACTGGACGGTTTGCTGGACCAGCTTGGACAAATCCAGCTTTTCCAGACGGGTCTTCTCAAACCGGCTGGGCTCGGCGCGCGCCAGCGCCAGCAGCTGGTTGGTCTGGCGGATCATGCGCTCGTTCGAGGACAGCATCAGTGCCACCGAGCGGGCCGTATCGGCATCATCGGGGTGGCGCGCGGCCAGCCATTCGAGCTGCAGGCGTACCCCCGCCAGCGGCGTGCGCAGCTGGTGCGCCACATCGGCCAGGAAGGCTTGCTGGGCGCGGATACCGGTCTGCACCTTGTCGAGCAGCTCGTTGAAGGCGCCCACCACCGGGGCCAGTTCGAACGGCACGCTGCCCGGCTCGACGGGCGCCAGGTCGGCCGCCTCGCGCCCGGACAGATCGGCGCGCAGCCTGGCCAGCGGACGCAATGCGCTGGTCACCGACAGCCAGATCAGGCCGATCAGGGCCAGGGTCAGCAGCGATTCCAGCAGCACCAGCGCGCGCACGATGGTGCTGCGGGTCTGCTGGCGCTTGCGCAAGGTCTTGGCCACCCCGATTTCCACCTTGCGCGAGCCTACCTGCAGCACCCGCCCCGCCAGGCGCACGGCTTCGCCGCGCATGCGCGCATCCACGGCGCCGGCGCTGGAGCGGCCCAGGGCGGGGAAGTCGTATTCCCCCGCCAGCACCACCCCATCACTGCGCACGACGAAGTACACGGCGTCGGTCTCGTCGGTGCGCAGCACCTGCTCGGCTTGCGGGGGCAGGTCGATGTCCAGCCCGCGCGGGGTGGCGCGCACACGCGCGGCCAGCGCCACCACCGTGCCCTGCAAGCCCTGGTCGAAGGCTTGCTGGGCCGGCAGCCAGGCCAGCAGGTAGATCAGGCTGGCGCCGGCCAGGTTGATCAGCAGGATCGGGCCGATCAGCCACTTCAGCAGGCGCAGGCGGATGCTGCTCATCGGCTGCTCATGGCCAACTCAGGCCGCCGCTTCCAGCATGTAGCCGAAGCCGCGAATGGTGCGGATCTGAATTCCGGCGTCAGCGTCGGCAGTCTTGATGCGCAGGCGCGAGATGTACACCTCCACGGCGTTCAGGGTCAGCTCTTCGCCGCAGGGCAGGATGGCGTCGATGATCTGTTCCTTGGACACCACCCGCGCCGCGTGCTGCAGCAGGTATTCCAGCACAGCCCACTCGCGCACCGACAATTCGAGCGCCTGCTCGCCCACATAGGCGCGCTTGGCGCCGGTGTCGAGGGTCAGGCGCCCCAGCCGCAGCGAGCTGGCCGGCGGCGCCCCGCGGCGCGCCAGCGCGCGGATGCGCGCCACCAGTTCGGCGCTGGCGAAGGGCTTGACCAGGTAGTCGTCGGCGCCCAGTTCCAGTCCGCGCACACGGTCTTCGATGGCGTCGCGCGCGGTCAGCAGCAGGACCGGCAGCTTGGACGCGCGCGCACGCAGGCGCCGCACCACTTCGAAGCCGTCCATGCCGGGCAAGCCGATATCGAGCACGGCAACGGCATAGCGGTCCTGCACCTGCAGGCGCTGGTCGGCCTGGGTGCCATCCGGGACGGTATCGACCAGCATCTGCTGGCCTTGCAGGATACGCGCCAGCCCGTCGGCCAGGACGGCGTCGTCTTCCACCAGGAGGATGTGCATTGCGTGCATTGTTTGGCCTGCAAATGTTGCGGTACGCCATTATGCGTCAAGACGGCCGCCATCCCAAGCGCCGGGCGCCCCGGCGAACCGCCGTGTCAGCGCGGCTGTAGTCCCGACGGTATTGTCGAGCTCCGGGGGGCCGAAAAGCCCGGCTGAAGGCGCCCAAAACCCCGGTTTTTGCTCATTTCCTCCAGTAGGAATAGGCCTACCTGAAATGATGCATACAGCCTACATAGGGAAGACTGCCAGTCTTATGTTCGGCAACGAACTATAGCCTTAATGTACACACATCGCGAATCGCTAGATGGGTTACCACGGCAACCTGGACCCACCTGAAAGCGTCGCCCGTGAGTAGGCTAAAAGATAGTGAGGATAAAAATGAACAACATTCAACTTGGTGGTGCTTCGCAAAAAGTGCAAGGCCAGATTCCTGCAGGTTCCCAGGAAATCAAAGTTGGGTCCAAACCCGTGGTCAGCTATAGCGGCACCCAGCAGAACGAACTGCTGGCCGCTCTGCCCCGTCCTGATCTGGAATCCCTGTTCGAGCACCTCGAGCTGGTCCAGATGCCCTTCGGCAAAGAGCTGTTCGAATACGGCAGCAAGCTGGAGTACGTATATTTCCCCACCACCGCCATCGTCTCGCTGCTCTACGTGATGGAAGACGGTGCCACCACCGAGATCGCCGTGGTCGGCCATGAAGGCGTGGTCGGCGTGTCGCTCTTCATGGGCGAGCGCGCCATGTGCAGCGCCGTGGTGCAGAGCGCCGGCTATGGCTACCGCCTGAAGACACAATACCTGCGCGACGCCTTCAACAAGGGCGGCGTGCTGCCGCAGCTCTTGATGCGCTACACCAATGCGCTGTTTGCCCAGATGGCCCAGAACGCCGTCGGCGGCCGTCACAGCTCGATCGAGCAGAAACTGTGCCGCTGGCTGCTGGATCGCCTG
>JBKHWY010000475.1:0-3899 GCA_046566285.1 Gammaproteobacteria bacterium
GCTGGTGCCGCTGCTGCGCGAGGTCGGCGACCCGCTCTTCGCCGGGTACGAGGCGGTGGCGGAGGACTTCCTCCGGCTCGCCGCGGCCGGGGACGCCGGTGCAGCAGCCGGGTCACCTCGCCGCCGTCGCGCAGCGCCCGGCGCACGGTGCGGGCCGGGTGCACCGGCCCGGATCCGCCGTGGCCGGGCCGGACAGCCAGGCCACCCAGGGCCCCGTCGTGGGCGCGCCCGGCCTGCCGCCCGGGGCGGGGCGCGCGCTGGCGCGCCTGGGCGGCAGCGAAGCGCTGTTCCTCAGTGTGGGGCGCAACTATCCGCTGGAAGCGCGCGAGCAGGCCGTGCGCCTGCAGGGCGCGCTGGGAGAGGCCAACTGGAGCGCGGCGGCGCGCCAGTCGCACAGCCTGCGCGGGGTGGCCGGGACCGTGGGCGCCGAAGCGCTGGCGGCCTATCTGCTGGCGCTGGAAGCGCGCCTGCGCGCCGATCCCGCCAGCCTGCAGGTGGCGGGCGAATGCGCCCAGGTGGGCGCCGAAGTGGAGCACAGCATCGGGGAGCTTGCTCAAGCGTGCGCAGTGCTGGAGGCGCGCCGCGCTATCCTTGCATCCTGACCGAAGGAGAAACAAGGACCGCTGTGCATGCGTGAATTCGCACGCCTTTACGCCGAGCTCGACGAAACCACCGCCACCAACCGCAAGCTGGAGGCGCTGCAGCAGTATTTCAGCAGCGCCGCGCCCGAGAACGCGGCCTGGGCGGTGTATTTCCTTGCCGGCGGCAAGCCGCGCCAGGCCGTCCCATCCAAGCTGCTGCGCCAGTACGCCATCGAATACGCCCAGCTGGACGAATGGCTGTTCGACGAATCCTACAATGCCGTGGGCGACATGGCCGAGACCATCGCCCACATCCTGCCGCCCGCCACCCGCCACAGCGATGTCGGCCTGGCCGAGTGGATGCAGGAACGCATCGGCCCCTTGCGCGGCGCCGACCCCGCCACCATCCGCGCGGCCCTGTTCAGCTACTGGGATGAACTCGACTGGCGCGAGCGTTTTCTCCTCACCAAACTGATTGGCGGCGCATTCCGCGTGGGCGTCTCGCGTTTGCTGGTCACGCGCGCGCTGTCGGCCATCGCGGCGGTGGACTCCAAGCTGATCGCCCAGCGCCTGATGGGCTGGACCGACGGTAGCGTGCGCCCCACCGCGGCCGGCTTCCTGCAGCTGATCGCCGCGCAGACCGACGACGAGCACAAGCTGCGCGGCGGCCAGCCGTATCCGTTTTTCCTGGCCCACCAGCTGCAGGGCGAACCGTCCGAACTGGGGCCGCTATCGGATTGGCAGGTGGAGTGGAAGTACGACGGCATCCGCGCCCAGCTGGTGCGGCGCGGCGGCCAGAACTACCTGTGGTCGCGCGGCGAAGACCTGATCACCGAGCGCTTCCCCGAACTGGCGGCGGTGAGCCTGCCGGAGGGCACGGTGATCGATGGCGAAGTGCTGATCTGGACCGACACCGACACCCCGGCCCCGTTTGCCGACCTGCAGAAGCGCATCGGCAGGAAGACCTTATCGGCCAAGCTGCTGGCCGAGCTGCCCGCCGTGCTGGTGGCCTACGACCTGCTGGAGGAGGATGGCGTGGACCTGCGCGCGCTGCCGCAGCGCGAGCGCCGCACGCTGCTCGAAGCCTTGGTGCGCCAGACGGGCGCACCGGCCCTGCGCATGTCGCCCACCGTCGAGGCGCCATCGTGGGCGGAACTGGCGCGCATCCGCGCCGAGTCGCGTGCGCGCGGCGTGGAAGGCATGATGTTGAAGGCCATGGATGCGCAGTACGGCGTGGGCCGCACCAAGAACGTGGGCACCTGGTGGAAGTGGAAGATCGACCCGTACAGCGTGGATGCGGTGCTGATCTACGCCCAGCCGGGCTCGGGCCGGCGCGCCTCGCTCTACACCGACTACACTTTTGCCGTGTGGGACCTGGACGCGGCCGGCGAGCGCAAGCTGGTGCCGTTCGCGAAAGCCTATTCGGGCCTGACCGACGCCGAGATCGCCGTGGTGGACGCGGTCATCCGCAAGACCACGGTGGAAAAGTTCGGGCCGGTGCGCTCACTGCGCCCCACCATGGTGTTCGAGATCGGCTTCGAAGGGATCGCGCTGTCGAGCCGCCACAAGGCCGGCATCGCGGTGCGCTTTCCGCGCATCCTGCGCCGCCGCGAGGACAAGCGCATCGAGGACGCCGACACGCTCGACACCTTGAAGGGCCTCCTGGCCGCGGCCGGCGCATGAAGGTTGGCGCATGAAGGGTGAGCATGAGCGTCGGACGATGAAGCAGACCGCCATCGGCAAGGCGGTCAAGGCCTGGTTCGCCGGGCGGGGCTGGAAAATCTTCCCGTTCCAGCAGGCTGTATGGGATGCGGCGCTGGCCGGGCAGTCGGGCCTCCTGCATGCCAATACCGGGTCGGGCAAGACCTACGCCGTGTGGCTGGCCGCGCTGCAGCGCACGGCCGAATCGAAGCGCGCCGGTCTGCGGGTGCTGTGGATCACGCCCATGCGCGCGCTGGCGGCCGACACCCAGCGCGCGCTGGAGGAATCGGCCGCCGTGCTGGCCCCCGGCTGGACGGTGGGCGCGCGCACCGGCGACACCGGCTCGGCGGAGCGCGCGCGCCAGTCGCGCAGCATGCCCACCGCCCTGATCACCACCCCCGAAAGCCTGTCGCTGCTGCTCAGCCACGCGGCGGCCGAGGCGCAATTCACGTCGCTCGACATGATCATCATCGACGAGTGGCACGAGCTCCTGGGCAGCAAACGGGGCGTGCAGGTGCAGCTGGCGCTGGCGCGGCTGCGCCGCTGGCGACCCGAGCTCGTGGTATGGGGCCTGTCGGCCACGATGGGCAACCTGGACCAGGCGCGCGACGTGCTGCTGGGGGGCGCGGGGCCGGAAGGGAAACCCCATGGCGTGCTGGTCGAAGGCGACCTGCGCAAGCAGATCGTGGTCGATTCGCTGATTCCGCCGAACGTCTCGCGCTTTCCCTGGGGCGGGCACCTGGGCATCGCCATGCTGGCCCCGGTGATCGACGAGATCGAGCGCTACAACGCCACGCTGGTGTTCACCAACACGCGTTCGCAATCGGAGCTGTGGTACCAGAACATCATCGAGCAGCGCCCCGACTGGGCCGGCGTCATCGCGCTGCATCACGGCTCGCTCGACCGCGAGGTGCGCGAGTGGGTCGAGCTGGGGCTCAAGAAAGGCGAACTGAAGGCGGTGATCTGCACCGCCAGCCTGGATTTGGGCGTGGACTTCCTGCCGGTTGAACGGGTGCTGCAGATCGGCAGCGCCAAGGGCATCGCGCGCCTGCTGCAGCGGGCCGGGCGCAGCGGCCATGCTCCGGGGCGCGTCTCGCGCGTGACGCTGGTGCCCACCAACAGCCTGGAGATCCTGGAGGCGGCCGGCGCCAAGGAGGCGGTGGCGTCGCGCCGCATCGAGGCGCGCCTGGTGCCCAACAAGCCGTTCGACGTGCTGGTCCAGCATCTGGTGACGGTGGCGCTGGGCGGCGGCTTTCGCTCGCAGGCGATGTTCGAGGAAGTCAAAAGCGCCTGGTCCTACCGTGCACTGACCGAGGAAGAATGGCAGTGGGCGCTGGATTTCGTCGCGCGCGGCGGGCAAAGCCTGGTGGCCTATCCCGAGTACCAGCGCGTGGTGCCGGACGAGGAAGGCGTGTACCGCGTGCCCAACGTGGCGCTGGGGCGGCGCCATCGCATGGGCATCGGCACCATCGTGTCCGATTCGAGCATGCAGGTGAAGTACATGAGCGGGGGGCGCATCGGCAGCGTGGAAGAGTCGTTCATCTCGCGCCTGAAACCGGGCGACCATTTCCTGTTCGGCGGGCGCATCCTCGAATTCATCCGGGTCAACGAGATGAC
>JBKHWY010000476.1:0-3865 GCA_046566285.1 Gammaproteobacteria bacterium
GGGTACGCGAGCAGAACGCTGCGTCAACCTTCGGCGGGGTGCGCGAGCAGAACGCGGCGTCGACCTTCGGCGGAGTGCGCGAGCAGAACGCCGCATCGACTTTCGGCGGAGTGCGCGAGCAGAACGCGGCATCGACCTTCGGTGGGGTGCGCGAGCAGAATGCCCCCTGCGCATCCAGCATCACTTCGCCGGCCACGTCCTGGCCTGCGACGGTCGAGCGCGCCGTACCCGGGTAGGGCAGGCCAAACGTCTCTTCATACAGTTCACGCATGCGGTCGATGGCGTCGCCATGCTCGGCGGTATCCTCGTCCGTCCCTTCCATGCCCAGGTACTGCTGGTGATGGACGAAGAAACCGAAGGTTGCTTCGCAGTCCTGCGCGTACTTCATCGTGTCCAGAATATGGTAGTGCCAGAAGGTGTCCACCTCCACGGTCGGCGTCGTCTGCTCGTTCGGATATAGCTTGATCAGATAGAGGAAGCGGCGGTATTCCACTTCCACGGCGTCTGCGTGTTCCTTGCTCCATCCTTCACCGGAGGAATGCATCAGTTTCATTTTGATGCGGTCCAGATTCAAAGCTTCAATAGCGTCGTAAGCGGTGGTCGATTTCATGATGAACCTCTTCTTTGTTTAGTTGTGGTTGACTACATCCCTGTTTTCGAACTTGCGGTACAACAAACGCACAATCAGACACCGTTCCTGGACCAACACTAAAATTTCCCTAAACCATTGATTCACGGAACTTAATTGCGATGGTGCACCGCTTGTTGCTCTAACCCTTGCGCTTAATCAACAGATGAAATGCGGTGACTCCAATGCCCAACAGATGCTTGTGGCACCCATGAACGCCAAAGCCAAGTGCCGCCGGGTCAAGCGGCCCCGGCGTCCGGACGGGTAATCCGGGCGCCGCGGTGAAGAATTCCAGGACAGTACAGTGTCACGACAGCGCGTCGGCCCGGTCCGCGTACGCCGGGGCCGTCGTGCTCGTGGCCGGCAGATCCGTTGGCACGACCGGACGCGCGGATTCCGGATGCAGGGGCACGGACACGCACACAATGGTGCCGCCGCCTTCGCTACTGTCGATCGTGAAGGTTCCACCGAGAATACTGATACGTTCTTCGATGCCGACCAGGCCGAAGGAACCGGCCTTGCCGCGCTCGCGCGACTGCAGGCCGATGCCGTTGTCGGAGACGGTCATCGAGAGACGGTTGCCGGTCATGCGCAGTTCGATGCGCACCCGGGTGGCGCGCGCATGGCGCACGATATTGCTGAGGGATTCCTGCAGGATGCGGAAGAAGGCGGTCGAGACATGGTCGCTGAGCGGCACGTCGGCCGGTTCGTCAACCAGTTCGCAGGCAATGCCGGTACGACGGATGAATTCGGCCACCTGCCACTCGACGGCGGCGGACAGGCCCAGGTCCAGCACGTTCGGACGCAGGTCGTTGATGATCTGGCGCACGCTCTTGATGGTCGCGTCGATGTGCGCCAGCGTGGCCTGGGCCCGCGCATGCAGGCGCGGATGGCGCTCCAGCGTGCGGGTCGAGAGCATGTCCGCTTCGATGCGCAGGGCCAGCAGGTTCTGGCCCAGGTCGTCGTGGATCTCGCGGGCAATGCGCTTGCGCTCGCCTTCCTTGATCTGGTCCGCATGGGCGGCCAGGCGGCGCAGGTTCTGGTGCGACAGCTGCAGCTTGGCCTGGCTGTCGCGCAGTTCGCGCGTCATGCCCTTGGCCATCTTGATGGCGCGCCGACGCGACGAGGTCAGCGCATGGAACAGGGCGTACAGCAGCATGGTGCTGATGAAGCCGGCCAGCATGGCCAGCCACGGCGCGTATTCCTCGAAGCCGGTGTACATCTCGAGCGCGTCGACGGTGAAGGTGGCGTGCCAGGGGCGTCCGTTGAAATCCACCACCGCCGTGCTGGTGAAGTGGTTGTGCGGGGCCAGAAAGTCCTGGTTGGGGTCGCGGTTGCCGGCGGCGCTGTCGAACAGCACGCGCTCGCGCTTCTTGTCCAGGCCCAGGGCCTTGTCCACCAGGGTCATGCGCACGTTCTTGATGGGCATCTCATCGATCACGCCCTTGACCAGCTTGTCCACGCTGAAGGCGATGCCGACCGAGCCGATGTAGGCCGCACGCCGCTGGGTCACGGTATTGGTGGGCATGCCCATGCGGTACACCGGCAGGCGCATGCCCAGTCCGATGCGGTTGGGGCCTGAAATGGCGGCGATCGGATTGCCGGAAGTGGTCAGGCGGCCGTTGTCGCGGGTGTTGGCCAGGGTATCGACCATCAGCGGATTGGCCGCCAGGTCCAGCCCCAACGTGCGCGCCCAGCGGCCTTCCGGCTCCACGTAGATCACCGAGGTGTATTCGGGACGGCGGCCGGGTGGCTGGATCTGGAAATAGTCGAGCGCAGTGCCGTTGACCAGGCGGTCGGCGCGCATACGCCGTTCGAATTCGGCGCGGTTGGCGTCCGTCACGTGCACGGCGTAGTTGATGTTCTCGATGGCGGGGAAGGTGTGCGGCAGATCGAGTCCCTGCACATAGCCGTGGAATTGCTGGCGCGTCAGCGGATCGCTGATCTGGAACAGGCAGGCCGTGCCGCGCAGCAAGTCGCTGTAGGACTTGATGCGGGCGTCGATGGTGTTGCGGGCATTCTGCGCCAGCCCGGCGAAGCGTTCGCGCGAGTCGGTCTCGATCGAGGCCGCGGTGATCAGGTAGAGCGACAGTCCCACCGCCACCGACAGCGGCACGCCCATCCAGAGGAAGGACCGCGATGGCGTCAGGAACTTCATTAATCGCTTTACGGAACGCATCATCTTCTCAACATTCAATCAACGTGTGGTTTGTTCAACCTGAGTCAAGACGGATATGCTGGGGCCATGACTTAAGTTAACCGATCGTCCTACATTTCATACCTATTGGTGCTACTAGGTATTCTGATTTTAGTTATAGGACAATTCCGATTCTTCGCTTGAGAAAACAAGAAAGGCCTGCTCGATCGTTTTCGAGGCAGGCCTTCGGGGGAGATTGCGTTGCGGAGGCGATACTCAGCCGGAACATATGCATGCGCGCGGGCGCCTGTCGGGCTGAGCTGCGCAGCCCCTGTCGGGGCCGCTTTTGTCCAGGCTGTTGGCGCAACGGTGACCGGGCCAGGCTATTTGCCCCAGCTGTCCTTGAGCGTGGTGATGCGGTTGAACACCGGCTTGCCCGGCTGCGAGTCGACCCGGTCGGCCACGAAGTAACCGTGGCGCTCAAACTGGAAACGCTGGTCGGGCAGGGCGTCGCGCATGCCCGGCTCCAGGTAGGCCGTCACCACTTCCAGCGCATTCGGATTGAGCGACTGCTTGAAGTCGCGCCCGCCCGCATCCGGCTGCGGCTCGGTGAACAGGCGGTCGTACAGGCGCACTTCGGTTTCCAACGCGGTGGCCGCGCTAACCCAGTGGATGTTGCCCTTGACCTTGTAGTTGTTCGAGCCTTCCGTGCCCGACTTGCTGTCAGGGAAGTAGTTCACATGCACGGCCGTAACGGTGCCATCGGCATCCTTGTCGAAGCCGGTGCACTCGACCACGTAACCGTGACGCAGGCGCACGCGGCTGCCGGGCGCGTCGCCGATCGGCGGGAAGAAGCGGAAGTAGCCCTTGACCGGCACTTCCATGAAGTCGTCCTGCTCGATCCACAGTTCGCGCGTGATCGGAAAGGTGCGCACGCCGCGCTCGAGGAAGTGCGGATGGACCGGGCTGGTGCACTCGACCGATTCGCCTTCCGGGAAATTATCGATGATCAGCTTCAGTGGCCGCAGCACGGCCGTGGCGCGCGGCGCCTTGGGGTCGAGGTCGTCGCGCAGGCTGCCTTCCAGCACGCTCATGTCGAT
>JBKHWY010000477.1:0-3823 GCA_046566285.1 Gammaproteobacteria bacterium
CGGACGCAGCACGTCGCCCTGCTTGGCCTGCGCCTCCTCGTCCGACCAGCCGTTGGCGTGCTGAACGATGTTCTTGCTGGCGACGACGGCCAGCGGTCCGTTCGCCGCGATCTTGGCCGCGTACTCCAGCGCCCCGTCGAGCGCTCCCCCGGTCGGCGTGATGCGGTGGACCAGCCCGAGCTCGTACGCCGCCACGGCGGCCTGGGTGCGGTCGCGCAGGTCGAGCTTGTGCAGGATGCGTTCGATATGCACCTTGACGGTGCCGGGGGCAATCCCCAGTTCGGCCGCCATGGACGCGTTGGTCAGCCCGCGCGGCATCAGCGCGAACACCTGCAATTCTCGGGTGGTCAGCTGCTTGAGCTTGGCCGCGGCGTCGCCACTGGGTTCGCGCGCGGACGGTTTGGCGGCCGACGGGTGGGCGGCGGCCAGCATGGTGGTGAGCACCTGCAGCGCTTCCAGGTCGTCCGCGTTGGGGCGCGGCGCCGGGCGGGTATTGATCAGCGCCAGCACGCCGACGCAGCGGCCGTGAAAGCGCATCGGCAGCAGCACTTCGACGCCGCAGCCGTTGTTGCGGCCGATGCGCAGCCGGCTGGGCACGTCCAGCGCGATTTCCGGCAGCGCGTTGTCGAGCATGGCCGCATGCAGGGCGCCGGTGGCGGGCAGGCAGGCGCCTTCCGGGTGCACCGAGCCGTGCGCGGCATGCACATGCAGGCCGTCGGCGTGGCGGAACAGCAGCAAGCCTTCGTCCATGGACAGGAACGCACGCGCGCGCGCCAGGATGGCGCGCATGGCGGACACATCGGCCCCCTGGGTGGCCAGGATCAGGCCGGTATCGGCGAGCAAGCGCAGGCGCGCGGCGCTGCCTTCGGCGTCGCGATAGCGGTGGCGGGCGGTGCGGGCGGTGCCGGCAGTGCTGGCAGTGCCTGATAACTCGCTGGGCTCGGGAGCTTGCATGGGGCAGTCGGGGCGCTAATTTCTCGTATGCACGATTATATGCCAACTGGCATAGGCAAAATCCGCCGGTCAGCCGATTTCCGCCGCGCCGGATACATCGATACTTTCTCCATCGCCACAAACGTGTTGGCGAACCTCAAGGAGATTGTAATGAAGAAGTTTTTGATCGTTGCCGCAGCCGTCCTCAGCATTCCTCTGGCGGCCATGGCGGCCAGCCCCGAGAAGGGCCGCCAGCACGCCAACGGCCAGGCCGCATCCGCTTCCGCCGCCACCCACACCAAGAAGATCGGACCGAAGACGAAGTACGTCCATGTGAACCATGGCGATACGGTGACCTTCGTGGTCGGCCACAAGACCTTTACCTGGCACTTCGACACGAACATGTCGGGCGCTAATTTCCCGCTGGCGGCGATTGCCCCGGCGGACGTTCCGACCCAGGGCGTGCGTGTGTATGTGGCGCCCAACCCGCTGTACCTGAACTAAGCCTGTCCCAAGCACTGCTTTTACCTCAACACCCCAAGCACATCACATCAAAGAGGAACACCATGCGCATTCTGACTCTCCTTCCGCTGGCCTGCGGCCTGCTGGTCTCCACCGCCCAAGCCGCCACCGCACCGTGCCATCCGGCGTCGGAAAAAGACATCGCCGCCCTGTTCGACCGCTGGAACGCGTCGCTGCAGACCGGCAGCCCGACCAAGGTGGTCGCCAACTACGCCAGCAAGTCGGTGCTGCTGCCGACCCTGTCCAACAAGCCGCGCCTGACGGCCGACGAAAAGGCCGACTATTTCGTGCACTTCCTGGAAGGCAAACCATCCGGCAAGATCGACAGCCGCACCATCGAAATCGACTGCAATTCGGCCGTCGATGCCGGGCTGTACACCTTCAAGTTCGCCGATGGCCGGCAGGTGAAGGCGCGCTACACCTTCACCTACAAATGGGACCAGGACCAGTGGCGCATCACCAGCCATCACTCGTCGGCCATGCCTGAACCCGTTCTCAACTGACGCGGCGCCCGCTTGGCGGGCTGTTGGGCGACCCCTGGTGCCGGTTCATCAAGTCGTCATATTTCATTTCTAGAATGCTGCGGTCACTCCGACCAACAACCGCACTGGAAATGAAATGGCCCAACAGCCCCAAGTCAATCGTCGTAAAGCCCTTAAATTTTTGGTTGGCGCGCCCCTGCTGCCGCTGGGCGCGTCATTCAGCGCGGCTTCGCTCCTCACCGCGTGCGGTGGTGATGGCGATACCGCCGTGATCACCGCCCCGGTTGCCCCGGCCGTGCCGGCGCCGCAGTACCTGTCCACCACCTTCTCCGCCAGCGCGCTGCCGACCCTGTCGAACCCGGCCGCGATGGCCGCCACCAGCGTCAGCTCGCAGCTGCTGGTGAACTTCAGCGACAATACCCAGAAAGCGTACAAGCTGGCCTACCAGCCCTTCTTCATCACGGGCGACCTGGTCGAGGACGGCAAGGGCGGCAAGATCCTGGCCGGCGGCTACTACGACATCAAGAACCAGCCCATCATCGACCGCTCGGTGGCCGGCAAGGAGCGCCAGTTCTTCTCCGATTCACCGGACGGCACCTCGCTGATCAACCTGCCCAACGCCAGCGTGGCGGGCGTGAAGGGCAAGCCCGCGTTCGCCGTGGTGCAGTTCGAATACACCAGCCGCAACCAGGGCGACGCCAGCATGTACGGCCTGTTGCCGTCGCCGATCGCCATCCTGACGCTGGACCAGGACCAGGCCACCGGCAAGCTGTCGCTGGTGAAGTACCACAATGTCGATACCTCGCCCGCGCACGGCTTGTGGATCACCTGCGGGGCCAGCATGTCGCCGTGGAATACCCACCTGTCGTCCGAGGAGTACGAGCCGGATGCGTTCACGGCCGCGTCCAACGCCCAGTTCAAGGCCTTCAGCAAGAATCTGTTCGGCAGCGAGACGGCCGCCAACCCTTACCACTACGGCCATCTGCCGGAAGTGACGGTCAACCCGGACGGCACCGGCAGCATCAGGAAACATTATTGCCTGGGCCGCATTTCGCACGAGCTGGTGCAGGTCATGCCGGACAACCGCACCGTGCTGATGGGCGACGACTACACCAACGGCGGCCTGTTCGTATTCGTGGCCGACAAGGAAAAAGACCTGTCGGCCGGCACGCTGTACGTGGCCAAGCTGGGCGCGGGCTTCTCGCTGGACCCGGCCGCCGCCGGCGCGCCGCTCAGCTGGATCAAGCTGGGCCACGCCACCAGCGCCGAGATCGAGCAGCTGGCCAACACCCTGAAACCCACCGACATCATGGACGTGAGCAGCGTCGACCCGCAGGATGCCACCTACACCAAGGTGGTCCTGGACGGCAAGGCCAGCTGGGCGCGCGTGAAGCCGGGCATGACCCAGGCGGCGGCATTCCTGGAAACCCACCGCTACGCCAACATCGTGGGCGCCAGCATGGGCTTTACCAAGCTGGAAGGCACCACCGTCAACATCAAGGACAAGGTCGCCTACTCGGCCCTGCAGAACATCCAGAATTCGATGGTGAAGGGGCATGCCGCGTGGCGCGAGTCGGTCAACATTACCGTGGACAAGGCCCTGGTGGCGGGCGGCGTGCTGGCCCACACGCTGGCGGGCGGCCAGAAGGACACGTCCGGCGCGGCCATCGACAGCGAATGGATGCCGAGCGTGACGCGCACCCTGCTGGTGGGCGAGGACCTGGCCGCGCCGGATGCGCTCGGCAACCTGGCCAATCCGGACAAGGTTGCCAACCCAGACAACCTGAAGTTTTCGGAAAAGATGCGCACCCTGTTCATCGGCGAAGACAGCGGCCAGCACGTGAACAACTTCCTGTGGGCCTATAACGTCGACACCAAGACGCTGT
>JBKHWY010000478.1:0-3821 GCA_046566285.1 Gammaproteobacteria bacterium
CGACAACGAAGGCGCTGATGCCGCGTGCGCCGGGCGACTCCCCAGTGCGCGCGAACACCACGTAGAAGTCGGCGATGCCGCCATTGGAAATCCACATCTTGTCGCCATCGATGAGGTACTCGTCACCCTCGCGCCGGGCCGCGCACTGCAGGGCTGCCACGTCCGACCCGGCCTGGGGTTCGGACAGCGCGAACGCGGCGATCGCTTCGCCCCGCGCCACCTTCGGCAGGTAGCGTTCGCGCTGCGCGGCGTTGCCGAACAGCGAAATCGCCCCGGATCCCAGGCCCTGCATGGCGAACGCGAAGTCGGCCAGCGCGCCGTAGCGTGCCAGCGTTTCGCGCATCAGGCAGATGGCGCGCGTGTCGATGCCGCCGCCGGGCGGCGCGATGGCGTGGTCCAGCCAGCCGGCCTGGCCCAGCTGGCGCACCAGCGCGCGGCAGGCATCGTCGACCGGCATGCCGTGGGTGGACTGCAGTTCAGCGGCCGCCCAGGCATCGAGCTGCTGCTCCAGTTGCGCATGGCGGGCATCGAAAAACGGCCACTGCAAAAACGCCTTGTCACCCACCTTCAGTCTCCTTCGAATTGCGGCTGCTCTTTGCCCACGAACGCGTGATAGGCGCGGTGGAAGTCATTGGTGGCCATGCAGATGGCTTGCGCCTGGGCTTCGGCTTCGATGGCCTGGTCGAGCGTCATGTTCCACTCCTGCTGCAGCATCTTCTTCGTCATCGCGTGCGCGAAGGTGGGACCGTCGGCCAGCGACCGGGCCAGCGCCAGCGCTTCATCCAGCACGGCATCGGGTTCGCACAAGCGGTTGAAGAAGCCCCAACGCTCGCCTTCCGCGCCGCCCATCGAGCGGCCGCTGTACAGCAGTTCGGCCGCGCGGCCCTGGCCGATCACGCGCGGCAGCAGCGCGCAGGCGCCCATGTCGCAGCCGGCCAGGCCGACGCGGGTGAACAGGAAGGCGGTCTTGCTGCGCGCCGTGCCCAGGCGCAGGTCGGAACCCAGGGCCAGCATGGCGCCGGCGCCCACGCACACGCCATCGACGGCGGCGACGATCGGCTGCGGGCAGGCCAGCATGGCCTTGACCAGGTCCCCCGTCATGCGCGTAAAGGTAAGCAGGCCGGGCATGTCCAGGCGGGTCAGCGGGCCGATGATGTCGTGCACATCGCCGCCCGAGCAGAAGTTCCCGCCCTCTCCCGCCAGCACCACGGCCTTGACGTCCTCGGCCTGGGGCAGCGCGCGGAACAGGTCGCGCAGCTCGGCGTAGGACTCGAACGTGAGCGGATTCTTGCGCTCGGGCCGGGCCAGCGTGATGGTCGCCACGCCGCCCTCGACGGCAAAGCGGAAGTGGCTGGCCTGGTAGTTGGCCAGGGCGCTGCGGTTGCCGGGCAGCTGGTGTGCCTGGCCGGGTAGGTAACGCATTATTTTTCCTTCGATTGTCGCTCGAGCTGGCGCTGGCCGGCGGCGTACTGCGCCGGCCACGCCACGCCCCGGTAGCCGATGCGCGCCGCCTCGTGCAGCGTCCACGCCGGGTTGGCCAGGTGCGGACGCCCCACCGCGCACAGATCGGCGCGTCCGGCCGCAATGATACTGTTTGCGTGGTCCGCTTCATAGATCGCGCCCACGGCAATGGTGGCAATGCCCGCTTCGTTGCGGATGCGGTCGGCGAACGGGGTCTGGAACATGCGGCCATACACGGGCTGTTCGCGCTTGCTGACCTGGCCCGACGAGCAGTCGATCAGGTCGGCCCCCGCGTCCTTGAACAGGCGCGCGATCTGCACCGCGTCATCAAGCGTGGTGCCGCCCTCGACCCAGTCATGGGCGGAAATGCGCACCGAGATCGGCAGGTGCGCCGGCCATACTTCCCGCACGGCGCGCAGCACCCGCAGCGGAAAGCGGCAGCGCTCGGGCAGCGTGCCACCGTAGTCGTCCGTGCGCTGGTTGGTCAGCGGCGAGATGAATGAGGACAGCAGGTAGCCGTGCGCGCAGTGCAGTTCCAGCCAGTCGAAACCGGCGCGCGCGGCCATCCGGGCCGCCTGCACGAAGTCCGCTTCGATGCGGTCCAGGTCCGCGCCGGTGGCCGCGCACGCCACCTGCGACACCCCTTCCAGATACTGCTGGCTGGACGCAGCCACCAGCGGCCAGTTGCCGGCGGCGAGCGGCTGGTCGATCCCTTCGGCCATCGGCCTGGTCGAGCCCTTGGGCCCGGCGTGACCCAGCTGGATGCCGATCTTCGCATCGCTGTGCGCGTGGACAAACCCGACGATGCGCGCCCAGGCCGCCTCGTGCTCGGGCGCGTACAGGCCGGGACAGCGCGGGGTGATGCGCGCGTCAGGCGACACCGCCGTCATCTCGGCCATCACCAGGGCTGCGCCGCCCAGCGCGCGCGCGCCCAGGTGCATCAGGTGATAGTCGCCCACCAACCCGTCGGTGGTCGAGTACTGCGCCATCGGCGAGACCACGATGCGGTTCTTCAGCGTCACGCCGCGCACGCGCCAGGGCGTGAACATCGGCGGCGCGGCGGCCTCCTGCCCGGCCAGCCACGCCTCCACGTCCGCAACAAAAGCGGGGTCGCGCAGGCGCAGGTTCTCGTGGCCGATGCGCTGGCTGCGGGTCAGCAGCGAATAGGCGAACTGGGGCGGCTCGAACCGGCTGTAGCGCGCCACGTTCTCGAACCACTCCATCGAATTGCGCGCGGCATTCTGCAGCTTGAGCACTTCGGTCGAGCGCAGCGCCTGGTAGGTGCTCAAGGCCGCAGGCAGCCCGGCGGTGGACAGGCAGCGCGCCAGCTCGATGGCGTCCTCCAGCGCCAGCCGGGTGCCGGACCCGATGGAAAAATGCGCCGTGTGCGCCGCGTCGCCGATCAGCACCGTCGGCACCGCACCAATCCAATGGACCCAGCGTTCGCACAGCACGCGCGTGAAGGTGGCGGCCCGCACCGGCCCCATCAGCGCCTCGCCGCCCAGCACCTCGCTGAACAGGCGTTCGAACCAGCCCAGCACCTCGTGCGCAGGCATGGCGTCGATGCCGGCCGCGTCCCACACATGGCTTGGCGCCTCCACGATGAAGGTCGACGTCTCGCTGTCGTACTGGTAAGCGTGCGCCTGGAACCAGCCGTGCGGGGTGGGCGCGAACGCGAAGGTGAACGCGTCGAAGCGCCGGCGCGTGCCCAGCCACAGGTAGCGGCAGCGCCCCGGCAGCAGTTGCGGCCGGAAGCTGGCCGCATGGCGTTCGCGCGTGGCGCTGTGGACGCCATCGGCGGCGACAATGAGATCGGCGTGCGTGGTATCGGCTTCGCAGCCGTAGCGCAGCGCCACGCCCTCTTCCTCGCAGCGCCGGGCCAGGATGGCGAGCAGGCGCTGGCGGCTGATGCCGTTGAAACCGTGCCCGGTGGTGGCGATCCGCTGGCCCTTGAAATGGATGTCGATCCCGTCCCAGTGGTGAAACGCATCAATGAGCGCGCGGGCGCTGGCCGCATCGGCTTGCCTAAGGCTGTCCTGCGCGGCGTCGGAAAACACCACGCCCCAGCCGGTGGCCTCGTCGCGCTTCCGGCGCTCGCATACCGTGACGTCGTGGCCCTGGCGCCGCAGCAGCAGGGCCGCGTACAGGCCGGCCGGGCCGGCGCCGATGCAGACGATGTTCATGCCGCGCCCCTCACCGCAACAGGAAGCGCTGCAGCTTGCCGGTCTCGGTGCGCGGCAGCCGGTCCACGAACAGGATGCGGCGCGGGTACTTGTACGGCGCGATCGTGGCCTTCACGTGGTCCTGCAGCGCGCGCGCGAGCGCATCGCCTGCGGCGTGGCCCGGCCGCAGCACGACGA
>JBKHWY010000479.1:0-3804 GCA_046566285.1 Gammaproteobacteria bacterium
GCCTTGTCCTGGTGCCCGATCTCCGCGGCGATAATCGAGAAGATGCAGGTCGATAGCGACGAATCATGGGTCGTCACCGCTTCGTAGTAATCGAAGTCGCGCCGCTTTTCGTCCAGCGTGAACCGGTCCGACAGCAGCAGCAGCGCCAGCACCACGTCGGCCTGCTTGCACACCTGGTGGCGGTAGATCACCAGCGGGTGGTAGTTCAGCAGCAGCGGATAGTTTTCCTTCGGGGTGTTGGCGAAGTCCCACACCTTCTTGGACAGGAAGGTGTCGTCCTGCTCGTGCACGCCCAGCCTGTCGTCATACGGCAGGTGCATGGCGTCGGCCGCGCGCGCGAAGCTGTCCAGTTCCGCGTCGGACAAGGCGATGGCCTGCACCACCCGGCCGTAGTCGAGCGGACGCTCCTCGCGCAGGGCGGCGGCGATGCGCAGCACGAAGCGCAGGTGCGCCTGCGCCATCGCGTTGGTATAGAAGTTGTTGTTCACCAGCGCCGTGTATTCGTCCGGGCCGGTGACTTCGTTGATGCAGAAGCGCCCGTCGCGATCGAAGGTGCCGATGCCCAGCCAGATGCGCGCGGTCTCGGCCACGATCTCGAAGCCCGCCTGGGCCATGTAATCCAGGTCTCCGGTGGCCTCGAAGTATTTGCTGATCGAGTAGGCGATGTCCGCATTGATGTGGTACTGGGCGGTGCCGGCCGGGAAGTAGGCCGAGCACTCGTCGCCGGCGATGGTCCGCCACGGGAACAGCGCGCCGGTCGCATGCGCCATCTCGCGCGCGCGCTTCCTGGCCGCGGGCAGGCCGGCATAGCGGTAGTCCAGCAGGCGGCGCGCGATCTCCGGTTTGTTGTACAGGAAGTAGGGAAAGATGTAGATCTCCGTGTCCCAGAAATAGTGGCCTTCGTAGCCTTCGCCGGTGATTCCCTTCGCGGCGATATTGGTCTTGCCGTCGCGGCCGACGGACTGCAGCAGGTGGAACTGGTTGAAGCGGATGCCCTGCTGGAGCGATTCGTCGCCGGCGATCTCCACGTCCACGCTGTTCCAGTAGTCGGCCAGGAACGCGGCCTGTTCGCCGCACAGCGTGGCAAAGCCCTTGGCCTGGGCGTCCATCAGGCATGCGCGCGCCAGCGCCGGCAGCTCGTCCACCGGGTAGTCGCGCGAGGCGTGGTAGCAGCCGTACTTGGTCAGGCGCAGCGGCACGCCCTGCTCCACCGTGGCGTCCACGCGGCGGCCCACCAGCGCGCCGGACTCGTAGGGCGACGTGGAGAACTGGCTGGAAGACACCACCACCGTCTCGATGGCCGTCAGCAGGTGGAAGCCGCTGTTGTGGGTCTTGTGCTCGCACGCCGTGAAACCGGCGCCGTGCAGGGTATTGACCAGGGTGAGCGCGGGGCCGGACACCACCGAGCCCACGCGCGGATCGTCGCCCGCTTCCAGGTTCTTCACATGCCGGTTGATGGTGCTGCGCAGTTCGATGCGTCCGCTGAAGTTCAGCGGCGTGACTTCCACGTCGATGGCGAACAGGTGCTTGTTGGTCAGGCTCACCAGCCGGCGCGAACGGATCGCCAGGCGCTTGCCGCCCGTGCTCTGCCACTCCATGCGCCGCTCCAGCACGCCGGTGCGAAAGTCCAGGTGGCGCTCGTAGCTGGCCAGCCCGCCGCCCAGCGGATCGAAGCGTTCGCCGTCAACCAGCAGTTCGATGCCCTTGGCGTTGGGGACGTTCAGCATGAACTGGTTGGTTTTCGCCAGCCCGAACGCGGCTTCCGGATAGGTGATCGGCTCGGACTCGTAGAAGCCGTTCAGGTAGCTGCCGTCCAGCGAGGTGCCGACCGGGCCGCTGTAGCCCTCCTCCCCGGTACCGCGCAGGCCGATGTAGCCGTTACCGAGCGCGAACAGAGTCTCGGCGAGGAAGTGGCCCTCGGTGGAGAACTGCGTTTCGCGAATGCCCCAGGGTTCAACGGCGGAGGCGGGAGTTCGGTTCATGGTGATCCTTTGAATAATGTTATCGATGTCTTTTCTACGGATAGCAATGTTATCGATGTCTTTTGCGCATCCCGGAGTCTATTTCAGAGGGGAATTGGCAGTCAAGGAATTTCGCTGGGGCGCCCTTCCCCGACTGCCGCCGAGCCCTTTCTAGAACCGGTACAGCGCCGAGATCTCGATCGCCCGGCCGAAAATCGGACGCGCATTGATCGGACCCGAGGCCTGGGCGCCGGTCAGGCGCGAATTGCCCTCGGTGAGACCCAGTTCATTGGTGAGGTTGGTGCCGGCCAGGCGGAATTCCCAGTGCTCGCCCACGGACGCCAGAATGCCGGCGTCCACCATGCTGTACTTGGGCAGGTAGGACAGGTTGGCCTGGTCGGCCCAGCGCGCGCCGATGTGGGTGTAGGTGCCGTACAGCTTGACGGAATGGTCGTCGCCAAACGGTATGCGATAGCTGGGCGAGAAGCGGAACTGCAGCTTGGGCTGGCGCTGCACGTCCTTGCCTTCGATGGCCGGGTTGTCCTTGTAGGTCGAATGCTGCCAGTCGCCCGACAGGGTCAATGTCAGTTCGCGCGTGGGGCGCACGGCCAGCTCGAACTCGACGCCCTTGCCTTTCGAGCCGCTGACCGAATTGATCACCGCATTGGTGGTGATCTGCTGGAAGGAGATGCCCTTGAAGTCGGTGAAAAAGGCGTTCACGTAGGCGCTGTAGAGTGGCTCCACGGTCTTGTAGCCGAATTCCAGCTGGCTGACCTTCGGTGTGGGCACCAGGTTGCGGTCATCCAGCTTGGCCTGGGTGCCGGCGTTCCTCATGTCGTCGAAGTAAATGAAGGTGTGGCCGGTATTGGCGCGCGCGAACACGCTGGCGTGCTTGGTCAGTTTGTAGAGGCCGCCGACCGTGAACGAGTTCACGCTGTCCGAGCGCGACAGGTGGGTGAAGCTGCCGGACGGCGCCGAGGTGCCGTTGTTGTACACCGTCAGCGGGTTGTTGTCCGGGTCCACCGACGTCAGGTTGGAGATGTTCGCTTCCACCTTCTGGGTTTCGCGGCGGATGCCGGCATCGACCTTGATGCGCTCATTGATGGTCCACTCGTCGGCCACGTAGAAGGCGGTGTTGTGGCCCTTGTAGGAGGCTACCGGCGCGTAGAACACGTTGCCGTCGGTACCGCCCTTCGACACCACCACACCATTGTTCAGCTGGGCGTTGATCAGGCGGGCATTGGGCGTGGCCGTCATCAGGTGGCTGTTCCCCAGGTACCACTCGTCGCCGGACTTGTAGTTGGCGTAGTAGACCCCGGCCGTCAGGTTGTGGCCGCGCACGATCTCCTTGCTGACCCGGAATTCGTCGGTGAAGGACTTGAGCTTCTTCTCCACCGACCACAGGCCCGCGTTGACCACCAGCTGGGATGGATCGACGGCCGCGCCGCCGTTCACGAAGCTCAAGGCGCCGCCCGTGGCCGGGCGTCCCGCCGCGGCCACGACCCCGGCATTGCCGTTGGCCGAGCCGATGGCCGCCGCCAGGTAGGACGCCGCTGTCTGCGGATTGGCGCCGGTGAACATGGCGATGGTGTTCAAGTCGCCATCAAAGTAATTGGCCTTGTTCGACACCGCCCAGCCATCGAACTTCTGTTCGTATTCCAGGCCCAGCAGGGTCGCGTCCAGCCCGCGTCCATCGGCCAGGTCGCGCTGCAGGGTACGGCCCGGCGCGGCTTCGATGCTGAAGTGGCGCATCTCATTGCTCATCAGGGTGCCGGTCAGCGGATCGAAACCGGGGAAGGCCGTGATGGTGCGTCCCTCGTTGCTGGAGATGAGCGGCACGCCG
>JBKHWY010000480.1:0-3778 GCA_046566285.1 Gammaproteobacteria bacterium
TCAGCAGGGCCGCGCACGCCAGCTGTGCCGTGTTGTAGCAAAAAACCAATCTGTGTATGATCGATTTACAAAGATTTCCAAATCGGTAGCACCATGCTTGGGAGCGGCAATGGCGGACGTCATTCTGGAAACGCGGCAGCTATCGAAGTCGTTCAAGGGCTTTAGTGCCGTCACGGACGTCAACCTGCGCATCCAGCGCGGCCACATCCATGCGCTGATCGGCCCCAACGGCGCCGGCAAGACCACCTGCTTCAACCTGCTGACCCGCTTCCTCGCCCCCAGCGCCGGCAGCATTCTGTTCAATGGCCGCGACATCACGGCGCTGCAGCCGGCCCGGATTGCCCGGCTCGGCATCATCCGCTCGTTCCAGATCTCGGCTGTGTTTCCGCACCTGACGGCGCTGCAGAATGTGCGCATCGGCCTGCAGCGCGACCTGGGCACCTCGTTTCATTTCTGGCGCAGTGCCCGTTCGCTGGACGCGCTCAATGGCCGCGCCATGGCGCTGCTGGCCGAGGTGGGCCTGGAAGCGTTTGCCGACACCCCCACCATCGATCTGCCGTACGGCAGGAAACGCGCGCTCGAGCTGGCGACCACCCTGGCCATGGAACCGGAATTGATGCTGCTCGACGAGCCCACTCAAGGCATGGGCCACGAGGACGTGCACCGCGTGACCGAACTGATTCGCAAGGTGGCGGCCGGGCGCACCATCCTGATGGTCGAGCACAATATGAATGTCGTGTCCGGCCTGTGCGACCGCATTTCGGTGCTGCAGCGCGGCGCCATCCTGGCCGAGGGCAGCTATGCCGAGGTGTCGGCCAATCCGCAGGTGATGGAGGCTTACATGGGAACGCAGGCATGACGGCGGCGCTCGAGATTTCCGGCCTGAACGCCTGGTACGGCGAATCGCATATCTTGCACGGCATCGACTTGAGCGTGAACCCGGGCGAAGTGGTCACCCTGCTGGGCCGCAACGGTTCGGGCCGCACCACCACCTTGCGCGCCATCATGGGCTTGACGGGCGCGCGCACCGGGTCGATCCGCATCCATGGCGTGGAATCGGTCGGCTTGCCGACCCACCGGATCGCCCACCTGGGCGTGGGCTACTGCCCGGAAGAGCGGGGCATTTTCGCCTCGCTGTCGGCGGAAGAAAACCTGCTGCTGCCGCCCGCCATCAAGAGTCCGACCCCCGGCATGTCCGTCGAGGAGATCTACGCCATGTTTCCGAACCTGCACGAGCGCCGCGCCAGCCAGGGCACGCGCCTGTCGGGCGGCGAGCAACAGATGCTGGCGGTGGCGCGCATCCTGCGGACCGGGGCGCGCCTGCTGCTGCTCGATGAAATTTCCGAGGGGCTGGCGCCGGTGATCGTGCAAGCGCTGGCGCGGATGATCACCACGCTCAAGTCGAAGGGCTACACCATCGTCATGGTGGAACAGAACTTCCGCTTCGCCGCGCCCCTGGCCGACCGTTTTTATGTAGTGGAGCACGGCCGCATCGTGGAACGCTTCGCGGCCGCTGAGCTGGACGCCAACATGCCGGTGCTGACCGAGCTGCTGGGCGTTTGAAACTTCTTACAACCAGATCTTCCAAGAACCTGAACTGGAGATAACATGAAACAGACCCTGTTGAGCATCGCCCTGGCCGTGGCGTCCCTGCCGGCTTTGGCGCAAGTGTCCGGTGACACCATCAAGATCGGCATGATCACCGACATGTCCGGCCTGTATGCGGACATCGACGGGCCGGGCGGGGCGGAGGCGGTCAAGATGGCGATTGCCGACATGGGCGGGGCCATCAATGGGAAGAAGATCCAGTTCATTTCCGCCGACCACCAGAACAAGCCGGACGTGGCTGGCAGCAAGGCGCGCGAATGGTTCGACCAGCAGGGCGTCGACATGCTGATCGGCGGCACCAACTCCGCTGCCAACCTGTCGATGGCGAAGATTGCGGCGGAAAAGAAAAAAGTGTTCTTCTCGATCGGCGCCGGCTCGGCGCGCCTGACCAACGAGGAGTGCACGCCGTTCACCGTGCACTACGCCTACGACACGGTGGCGCTGGCGCGCGGCACCGGCGGGGCCATCGTCAAGCAGGGCGGCAAAAACTGGTTTTTCCTGACGGCCGATTATGCCTTCGGCCAGTCGCTGGAAAAGGACACCGCCGAGGTGGTCAAGGCGGCCGGCGGCAAGGTGCTGGGCAGTGTGCGCCATCCGCTGTCGGCGTCGGACTTCTCGTCTTTCCTGTTGCAGGCGCAAACGTCCAAGGCGCAGATCGTGGGCCTGGCCAATGCCGGCGGCGACGCCATCAATGCCATCAAGGCGGCCAATGAGTTCGGCATCACCAAGAACCAGAAGCTGGCGGGCCTGCTCATCTTCATCAACGACGTGCACGCGCTGGGCCTGAACACCACCCAGGGCATGTACCTGACCGACAGCTGGTACTGGGACCAGAGTCCGGAAAGCCGCGCTTGGTCCAAGCGTTATATGGCCAAGATGAAAAAGGAGCCGTCCAGCCTGCAGGCGGCCGACTATTCCGCGGCCCTGACCTACCTGAACGCGGTCAAGGCGACCGGCACCGACGATGCCGTCAAGGTGATGGAGCAGCTGCGCAAGACCCGCATCAACGATATGTACACCAAGAATGGCGAGATCCGTGGCGATGGGCTCATGCTGCACGACATGTTCCCGATGGAAGTGAAGAAGCCGGCCGAGTCGAAGTATCCATGGGATTACTACAAGGTCGTGACCACCATTCCCGGCGCGCAGGCTTACAACACCAAGGCCGAAACCAAGTGCGCGTTGTGGAAGTGAGCGGACTGACGAGCTCAATCCATGGACATCTTCGGCGTACCGATGCAGGCAATGATGAGCCAGCTGCTGCTGGGCCTGGTGAACGGCTCGTTCTACGCGATGCTGTCGCTCGGCCTCGCGGTGATCTTCGGCCTGCTGGGCGTGATTAATTTTTCCCACGGGGCGCTCTACATGATGGGGGCGTTCGTGGCCTATATCGGCATCACGGACTACCAGGCCAACTACTGGCTGATGCTGGCCGTGGCGCCCCTGGTGGTGGGGGCCTTCGGCATCGCGGTGGAGCGCGCAATGCTGCGCTGGCTGTACCGCCTCGATCCCTTGTACGGCCTGCTGCTGACCTTTGGGCTGACCCTGGTGCTGGAAGGCGTGTTCCGCTCCTTCTACGGCGTCTCCGGCCAGACCGTGCCGGTGCCGGAAGCGCTGGCCGGCGCCACCGACCTGGGTTTCATGATCCTGCCCAACTACCGGGGCTGGGTGGTGGCGGCGTCGCTGTCGGTGTGCCTGGCCACCTGGTTCGTGATCGAGCGCACCCGGCTGGGCTCGTACTTACGCGCGGGCACGGAGAATCCCAAGCTGGTGGAAGCCTTCGGCGTCAATGTGCCGCTGATGGTCACGCTGACCTATGGCTTCGGCGTTGCCCTGGCCGGCCTGGCTGGCGTGCTGGCCGCACCCATCATCAACGTGACGCCCTTGATGGGATCGCACCTGATCATTGTCGTGTTCGCGGTAGTCGTGATTGGCGGCATGGGTTCGATACTGGGCAGTATCGTCACCGGTCTGGGGCTCGGCGTCATCGAAGGGTTGACCCGCGTGTTCTATCCGGAAGGCTCGGAAGTGGTGGTGTTCGTGGTGATGGTGCTGGTGCTGCTGGTGCGCCCGGCGGGACTGTTTGGCAAAGAAAAGTGAGGCGCCGATGCGCGTGGCTTACCTGATCGCATTTCTCCTGGCGCTGGCCGCACCGTTGGTCGGCTACCCG
>JBKHWY010000481.1:0-3775 GCA_046566285.1 Gammaproteobacteria bacterium
CGCATGCCGGATGGGACCAGCCGGGTGTACGAAGTGGCCGACCACGCCTGGCGGCGCTACCGCCACCTGGGCCACGATGTCAGCGACGACGCCCTGCCCGCGCAGTTCGTGACCGCCCTGCAGATGGCCGCGCGCGACCACCTCCTGATGATGGAAGCGGTGCAGCCCTACGTCGATACGGCCATCTCCAAGACCGTCAACGTGCCGGCCGACTACCCGTACGACGACTTCAAGGACCTGTACCGCGACGCCTGGCGGGCCGGCCTGAAAGGCTTGGCCACCTACCGCCCGAGCGGGCGCATCGACAGTGTGCTGAGCGTTGGCAGCGCGCCCACCTCCACGCCCACCCCTGCCGAACCGGACGACGACCCGCTGCGCAAGCGCTTCGACCGTCGTCCGCCCGGGGAGCTCGAATCGAGCACCTGCAAGGTCGAGTACTGGACCCAGGACGGCATGCGCAGCGCCTACCTGACGGTCAGCTTCATCCGCGTCGAGGGGCGGCTGGACGGCCAGGCGCTGGTCATCGAGCGTCCGTTCGAATTCTTCATGCCGGCCAACCAGCGCAGCGACGGCCAGCAGTGGATCACCTCGACGATGCGGCTGCTGTCGATGGCGGCACGGGCCGGCAGTTCGATCGCCAAGGCGCTGGCAGACATGCGCGAAGTGGTGTGGGAAAAAGGGCCGGTCCGTTGCGGCACGCTACGGCGCGACGATGGCGTGGACGTGCCGGTGTACCACGACTCGGAAGTGGCGGCGATTGCCTTCATGCTGCAGCGGATTCTGATCCGGCGCGGCTTCCTCGACCCCTATGGCCAGCAGGTGCCGGCCCATCAGTTGGCCCATCAGTTGGCACAGCGCGGCGGTGAAGCGGCGGCGCTGGCCGAACCGGCCGCCATGCCGGTGGCCAGCGGCGCCAAGTGCCCGGAGTGCGGCGCCCGCGCGCTGCGCAAGGTCGATGGGTGCAGCCGCTGCACCGAATGTCATTACGTGGGCAGCTGCGGCTAGGCGCCGGGCGTTCAGCTACTCCCTCCTTAAACTGCTTTAAGGACGCCTCAGGCGCGCGCTTCGATAATGGCTTGTCGTGGTTGAATGGAGAACTCACATGCAGCAGCTGCTGAAACTTTCCAGCGCACTTGACCGTCCGGGCGTGTCGGCTGTGCTCGATGCGCTGGTCGCCCTCCCCGGCGTGGACACGGTACGGGCCGTGTCTGGCGCCAACATCGTCGAAGTCAGCTTCGACCGGCGCCAGACCTCGCGCCAGCAGATGGGCGCGGTGCTTGCCCGCATTGGCTATCCTGAAAAGCAAAGCAGGTCAATCGTGCGCACCGCGCAATTGTGAATTTAGGCGCGCACAATTGGCGGCGTCGTTTGTCACAAATTTTCAAACATGTCATTATGTCCACGGTTTTCTCGGCACGGCGCGACGAGCGAAAATAGCGCCGCCTTGCAGTATTGCGACATACGTGCGGCAGATCACACATGAAGTCCGGTCTCCTGATCCGATTTCGATAAAGGGGTGCTTGCACAGGTACCCAGCCGTCGTATTGCCGCAATCCTGGCTCGGACAAATGCGGCGCAAGCCGGCATTCATGTCGGGAATTTTGCTTCAACAGATCGGGACACCTTATGAAAAAAAACATCGCCATTGTTGGCGCTGGATTCTCCGGCGCTGTCATCGCAAACCGCCTGGCACATGAGGGCTATGAAGTCGAGGTGTTCGAATCGCGTTCCCACGTGGCCGGCAATTGCCACTCCGAGCGCGACCCGGATACCGGCGTCATGCTCCACGTGTATGGCCCCCACATTTTCCACACTGATATTGAACGCTCCTGGGAATTCGTGAACAAGTACGCCGTGTTCAAACCCTTCGTCAACCGGGTGAAGGCGATCACGAATAAAAAAGTATTTACCCTGCCGATCAATCTGCTGACCATTAACCAGTTCTTCGGCAAGACGCTGCGTCCGGCCGAGGCGCAGGAATTCCTGGCTTCGCTGGGCGACAAGTCCATCGAAAACCCGCAAACCTTCGAAGAACAGGCGCTGCGTTTTGTCGGCCGCGATCTGTACGAAGCGTTTTTCAAGACCTACACCGTCAAGCAATGGGGCATCGATCCCAAGGATCTGCCGGCCAGTATCCTGAAGCGCCTGCCGGTGCGCTTCAATTACGATGACAATTACTTCAGCCATAAATACCAGGGCATGCCGGAGGAAGGTTATACGGCGCTGGTCCAGAATATCCTGGACGTGCCGGGCATTAAGGTGCACCTGAATACCCGTTTCGATCCCCAGCTCAAGCGCGATTACAGCCACGTGTTCTACAGCGGCCCCATCGACGCCTGGTTCGGCCACTCGGAAGGCCGCCTGCCTTATCGTACGCTGGACTTCGAACTGTTCCGCGATACCGGTGATTACCAGGGCAATGCGGTGATTAACTACTGCGACAACGAGCAGAAATACACCCGCATCACCGAGCACAAGCATTTCTCGCCGTGGGAAAACCACGAGAAAACCGTCATGTACGCCGAGTACAGCCGCCTGTGCACGGAAAAGGATATTCCGTATTATCCGATCCGGCTGGCACGCGACAAGGAACAATTGCAGCGGTATGTGGACATCGCCAACAAGGAAACCAATGTCACCTTCGTTGGCCGCCTGGGCACCTACCGTTACCTGGACATGGACGTGACGATCAACGAGGCCTTGATCACCGCGGACAAGTTTCTCGAAGCGGCCAGCAAGAAGGAATCGCTGCCCGCCTTCACCATCAACCCGCTGGCCTGAGGCCAGTGCACACCCCGCTCCCGTGTGGAGCGGGCGTAAGAAAACCGCCGGTCTCCCGGCGGTTTCCACCCTCCCTGCGCTGGCTTAGTGCGTCACGCGCCCCTCGCTGCTGATGGCCCCGCGCCACGCGCCGGTTTCATGGCCACGCGCCTCGATCATTTCCTTGAAGCGTTTCAGGTTCGCGGTCGCTTCGGCGCGCACTGCACCGAGCGCATCGCCCACCGATTCCACCGCGTCCGTCGGCGTGTAGCTCATTTCCAGCACGATGCGGGTGCGCTCGGACGACAGGCTGCGGAACGAAACGGTGCCGCTGTTGGGCGTGCCGGTGGTGCTGCGCCAGGCGATGCGCTGGTCCGGAATCTGTTCCACGATCTCGGCATCCCACTCGATGGGTTTGCCGAACACGGTGGCTTTCCAGTGCAGGCGCTTGTCATCGAGCTGCTTGATTTCCTGCACGCTGTCCATGAACGATGGGAATTCCTCGAACTGGGTCCACTGGTCGTAGGCCGTACGCACCGGCACGTCCACTTCAATGGTTTCACGCACCGTCGAAGCGCCCGATGCATTCTGCTTCTTCTTGTTGGTCAGGTAGTAACCCGCTGCAGCCACTGCCGCCAGACCGATAAGTCGCTTGATCATGCTGTCTTCCTTTCAAATGATTGATGAGGAATTGCCGAAGTGCCCAGAGTAATGAGATTGCTGAGAGCGTCGAAAGTTCGGATGCTTCGAAGGGTGGCGATCAGCGCGCCGAGGTCGGTGCACTGCCTTCGTTGGCCGCGCGGCCCGCGGCGACGTCGGGCCCCCGGCCGGCCGCGGCCTCGCCGTCTCGGGCGTGGCGGGCGGAGGCGGCGGCGGCCCGGCTCGGCCATCGACGCGGCGGTGATCATCTGTCCGCACAGGGCGGGATAGCGTCCCTGGCGGGCCGCCGGGGCGACGTCGAGTTCACGGACCTCGTGGATGCGCATGTCGGACACGCAGGTGACGGATACGGTCG
>JBKHWY010000482.1:0-3771 GCA_046566285.1 Gammaproteobacteria bacterium
GTCCAGTTACAGCGCTACCTTGCTCCCGTGCTCGACCCGGATGCCCTGCTGGTGACCGACAGCCATGCGGCCTACCGTGCGTTTGCGCGCCGGGCCGGTATCATCCATGAGACGGTCAACTTGCGTGCCGGCATTCGTGTGAAGGGTGCGCTGCACGTGCAGAACGTCAACGCGTATCACAGTCGCCTGCGCGGATGGCTTGTTCACTTTCGTGGGGTAGCCACCCAATACCTGGACAACTATCTGGGCTGGCGCTGGGCCATCGATGGCGAGCGCATCAGTGACACGGTCACCTTTCTTCGCTCTGCGGTGGGCGTTTTCAACACTTAACGGTGACAGCGCCACGAAAAAAAGCCGGGCGCAAGGCCCGGCCAAACTGGTGCTAAACCGTTGAGCTGTTACGGTAAATACCTTGAGGATAGAAAATTCGACTCACGCCAGGGCCGGTGGGATGCCGACCAGCTTGGCGATAGCGGCATCGTTCCACACAGTACCGTCGGCAAACACGATGGCTTGCACATGATGCTGCCCGGCCAGCGCATAGTCGATGACATCGATGCTGCTGACGCCGCCGTCATAGCGCAGGCTCAGGTTGCCATGCGACTGCGTGCCCGTGAAGGCCAGCTTCACGCTGGCCGGGGTGATGCCCGCCCCCAGCGAAATCGTCACACCTGTGGCCGCCGAATCGTAGTAGCGCAAGTCAACCGTGTCGCGCCCATCGCCGCTGGCAAAGCGCAGCAGGTCGGCGCCGCTGCGCACCACCAGCGTGTCATTGCCGCGCCCGCCCTCCAGGATGTCGTTGCCCCCTTCACCGTCGAGGGAATCATTGCCGTCGCCGCCCAGCAGCTTGTCGCTGCCCAGGCCGCCGCGCAGGAGATCGTCGCCACCCTTCCCGCTCAGCAAATCGTTGGCCGAGCCGCCGATCAGCTGGTCGCGGTTGGCGCCGCCGTACAGGGGCCGGCGCGCCAGGTCTTCCGCATTAAAAACCTTGCCGTCGGCGAACTCGATGGTGCCCACATGCTGCTTGCCCTGGTCGATGAAGCCAATCACATCGATGATGCCGCCATCGTAACGCAGGCTCAGGTCGGCGCGCTGCCAGTCGCCGATCAGCGTGCCGCTCACGCCGGCCGAGTTGACGCTGGCATCGAACACGATCCTGGCCGCGCTTGACGCCGGGTCGAAGCCGCGCGTGTCGACCACATCGTGGCCGTCGCCGGCCGTAAAGCGCAGCAGGTCGGCGTCCTTGACAAACAGGGTGTCGTCGCCGCGTCCGCCCACGACGGTATCGTTGCCGCTGCCGCCTTCCAGGCGGTCGCCGCCATCGCCGCCCAGCAGGGTGTCGTTGCCGCCGTTGCCGAGCAGGTCGTCGGCGCCGCCCTTGCCGTCCAGGAGATCGTCGCCGGCGCCGCCTTCGATATGATCGGGCGCATCGGTGCCGGTAAAGCGCAGGCGCGCGATGGCCTCGCTGTTCCACACCGTGCCGTCGGCGAAGGCAATGCCGGCCACGCGCGACTGGCCCGCTTCCAGATAGCCGCGCACGGTGATCACCCCGCCGTCATAGCGCAAGGTCAGGTCGGCATGCTGGCTGTCGCCGGAAAAGGCGGCGGACACACCGGCCGGCTTGACGGTGGCATCGAACGCCAGGGTCACGCCGGGCGCGCTCCCCGGTGTGGCCGGAGCACTCTGATACCAGCTCAGATCCACCGTGTCGTTGCCATCGCCGGCGGAAAACTTCAGCACATCGGCGCCGCTGTGCACGTAGAGGAAGTCGTTGCCGCGTCCGCCGTTCAGCACGTCGTCGCCTTCCCGGCCGTCGAGCAGGTCGTCGCCATCCTTGCCGGTCAGGACATCGTTGCCGGCCCCGCCGATCAGCTGGTCCGGGCCGTCGGTGCCCATGTAGAGCTGGCGCCCGATCTCGTCGCTGCCCCACACCAGACCGTTCGCAAACTGGAACTGCACGACGGCCGGCTTGAAGGTCGGATCGTAAGCCACGCCATAGTCGTGGAAGGTCAGCGACGCCGGCGCATTGCGCACCGAGACCCGCAATTCGCCCGGCGTGGGCCCGGCCAGCAGCACCAGGTCGGACGCGGCGATGTCGTCTCCCAGCACGACCGTCAGGACCGTGTCGCGCTCCAGGTGGCGCACCTGGTCATTGCCCGAGGCGCGGCCGAACAGCAGCACGTCGTTACCGGCCACCAGGTCGATGGTGTCGTCGCCGGCGCCGCCATCGAAGGTGTCGCTGCCGCGAAACCCCACCAGGACGTCATTGCCGTCGCCACCCACCAGGACGTTGTCGCCGTCTCCACCCATCAGGAAGTCATCGCCGCCCAGGCCGATCAACTCGTCGTTGTCCCAGCTGCCGTCGAGTCCTTCGGGCATATCGGTGCCGACCTGCGTGTGGTGGATGCGCTGGGCCTGGTTCATCAGCTCGGCCATGTTCCATAGCGTGCCGTCGGCGAACTTGACCGTGCGCTCAAGGCCGTCCAGCGTGAAGCGCAGGGTGTCGCCGCTGCCCAGGAGGCGCAGCACCAGGTCCGGTTGCGGCCCGCCCGGAACCAGCTCGACGGCGACGGCGCCCGGCAGGATGCCGGCGGCGAGATTGATGGTGGTATGGGTCTCGCCCCAGTAGCCCTCGCTTCCCCGCACCAGGGTGTCGTGGCCGGCGCCGCGCCCGAACAGCACGTTGTCGAAGCCGGAACCCGTGTCGAGCTGGTCGTCGCCGGCGCCGCCGTCGAGCAGGTCGTTGCCGGCGCCGCCGCGCAGGATGTCGTCGCCGGCGCCGCCCAGCATCACCGCCGATCCCTGCGCCACGCGCAGCAGGTCGTTGCCGGTGCCGCCTTCCAGCGCCACGCTGTCGCCGTATCCAACCAGTTCATCGTTGCCGGCGCCGCCCTCGGCCACCCAGCTGGAGGTGATGTAGTCGTCGAAGTCGTTCGGCATGGCGGGCGGACGGGCGTCGTGCAAGTGCTTCTGCACCGCCAGCTCGTCCCAGCGGGTGCCGTCGGCAAAGCGGATCTGCTCCACCAGCGAAGGGGCCAGCACCTGGGGACTCGCCTGCCAGGACGTCGCGCTGTCGGGCACGCCGTACTGCTTGACGAAGTAATTGCGCACCACCAGTTCGTCGCCCGAGCCCACCACGTGGATCAGCAGGTCGTCCGCCATGCGATGCACCTGCACGTCCTGCGGAGTCAGGTCGGCGCCCAGCTGGATGACCTCCACCTGGGTGGCCGAACGGGAGAAGGATTGAATGATGTCGTGGCCGGAACCGCGCCCGAACAGGTAGACGTTGTTGCCTTCGCCGCCGTCGAGCACGTCGTTGCCGGCGCCGCCGTCGAGGACATCGTCCCCGCGCATGCCCACCAGCAGGTCGTCACCTGCGCGGCCATCGAGGAATTCGGCGTCATCCAGGCCGAACAACTGGTTATTGCCGTCGTCGCCGGCGAGTGTCTTCAAGGTCACGGTGGCCTTCCATCAATACGGAAAGCATTGTTATATGGAAAGACTATCTTTGTGTCAAGTTTTACTCGCGGGAATATTTGGTGAGATTTCATCCGCAATCTTGGCCACGTAAGCACACAGCATGTCGGCCACGGCGGCGGAGTAAGTTTCGATCTCCGCGCGCGTGCGCGGGGTGGTGGAAAAATCGTGGCCGAGCGCGCCCAGGGTGGTCAGCACCAGCTCGCCGGCGAGGGCGCGGACCGCGTCCGGGGCCTGCGGAGCGGCTTCCTGCATGAAACGCGCCATGGTCAGGTTGACGTTGGCGCGCGCCTC
>JBKHWY010000483.1:0-3767 GCA_046566285.1 Gammaproteobacteria bacterium
AACACCAACGCCCACAAGGCCAAGGTGTACACGCACCCGAACGTGGTCACGCTGGACAAGCTGCCGCGCTTTTGAAGGGCGCGCCGGCTAGGTCACCGCCGTCATCGCATAGCGGTTGCGCCCGCGCTCCTTGGCGCGGTACAGGGCCTCGTCGGCATGCTTGAGCAGGCTCTCCACGCTGGCCGCGCTGCTGGTGCAGGAGGCCACCCCGATGCTGGTGGTGACGATGCGCGCCACGCCGTCGATGTCGAACGGCCGCTCCATGGCCTTGATGATCTTGGCCGCCACCAGCGAGCATTCCGACTCGTTGTTCAGCCCTTCCAGCAGGATCACGAATTCGTCTCCCGCCAGCCGGCCCACCGTATCGGTCTGGCGCACGCAGGCGCTCAGGCGGCGGCCGAATTCGACCAGCACCAGGTCGCCCCCGCCGTGGCCGAAGCTGTCGTTGATCGACTTGAACTGGTCCAGGTCCAGGTACATCAGCGCGATGCGGTGCCCGCTGCGGCTGCCGCGCACGATGGCGCGGCCGATGCGCTCGGTCAGGTGGGTGCGGTTCGGCAGCCCGGTCAGGGCATCGAAGCGCGCCAGCGCGGACAGGCGCTGTTCGACCAGCTTGGTGTCGGTGACGTCGTTGACCAGGCAGGTCACGCCGACGATGCGCTCGCCCTCGTTCTGCGGAATGTAGTTGGCCTGGTAGTGGCGCAGTTCGCCGTGCAGGGTGCGCTGGAAGCCCCAGCGCGAGCGCTCGCCCGCCATCGCCTTGTCGAAGTAGTGCTGGTGCGTGGCGCGTTCTTCCTCGCCCAGCAGGGTGGCGATGTTGGCGCCGACGATCTGGTCCAGCGGGCGGCCCACCCATTCCTCATGCTTGCGGTTGGCAAACGCGATGCGGCCGTCCGGCTCCATCAGGTTGATCATGGCCGGCAGGTTGTCGGCCACGCTGCGGAGCAAGCGCTGCTGGGTGATCAACGCCGCTTCGGTGTTCTTGTGGGGGGTGATGTCGTGCACCATCGAGTAGAAGCCGGCCACCTTGCCGTCCGGCCCCACGTCCGGGATGTACGCGTATTGCAGGATGCGGTTGCCCAGTTCAGGCGGCGGCACCAGCTCGAACGACATGCGCTCGCCCGCCAGCGCGGCGGCCATCTGCGCCCCCACCGCGTCGAGCAGGCGCGGGCCGAACACCTCGGCCACGGTCTTGCCCAGCACCTGGTCCACCGGCAGGCCGGTGATCTCGGTGTACATGCTGTTGCAGAAGCGGTAGCGCAAATCGGTGTCGATATAACTGATCAAGGCCGGCATCGCATCGGTAATCGAGCGCACCCGCTTCTCGCTGATGGCGGCCTGCTCCTGGGCGATCTTCAGTTCGCTGATGTCGTCCACCAGCGCGTAGTAGCCGCGCACCTGGCCATCCTCGATGTCCGGCGTATAGGACACCCGGTCCCATTGCAGGGAACCGTCGCGCATGATGGGCCGCTCGAAACGCACGGATTCCCCGCGCAGGGCGGCGTCCACGTACGGTTCGGTGACGGCGTAGACCGCCTCGCCCACCACCTCCCGCACGGTCTTGCCGCGCAGCTGGCTGGCCTCCACGCCGAACATGCACTGATAGCGCTCGTTGCCGAACACGAAACGGCGCGCGCTGTCCACGTAGGCCACCAGGGCCGGCACATTGTTGGCCATGTTGCGCAGGTTCCGTTCGCTCTCGCGCAGGGCTTCGTCGGCGCGCTGGCGCTCTTCCATCAGCTGGTCATAGGTGCGCGCCAGGCGGCCGATTTCATCGTCGCGGTAAGCCTCGGCCGGGCTCCAGCGCCGTGCGCGCATGCGCGCGCCCAGTTCGTTCAAGGGCACCAGCTGGCGGTCGATCACCAGCCACACCACCGGCGCGATCACCAGCATCAGCACCAGCGCCAGGATGACGGCGTTGCGCTTGACCTGGTCGACGAAGGCGGACGACTCCGAGGCCGGGCAGGCGGTGGCGACGATCCAGCCGGTGGAAGCCATGCGGCGCGCTGACACCAGCGCCGGCGGGCCGCCCGCGCCGCCTTCCTGCACGACCACCTCGTCGCCGTCCAGCACGCGCCGCAGGGCCGGGCTGTCGCCACTGCCCACGTCCACGGTCTGCAGCAGGCGGCGTTCGTCCGGATGGGCGATGAAGGCGCCGTCGGCGCTCATCAGGTAGAAGCTGCTGCCCTTGCCGGAGTGGCTGCGCACCAGCTCCTTGAGGATGCTGTCGCGGCCCAGGTCGATCATCCCGATCAGCATGAAGGCGATGCGCCCGTCGCTGGCGCGGATCGGGGCGGTCATCAGCACGAAGGGACGGGCCACCACTTCGCCCATCACGGGGCGGGAAATCACCGGCGCGCCGGTGCGCATGGTGTCGATGAAGTGCTGGCGGTGCGACAGGTTCACCCGGCCGCGCGCGTCCGGGTGGTCGAGATTGGCGACCTGGTCGCCGGCGGCATCGACCATCGACATGTTGGTGAACAGCCCGTCAAGGGCGTGGTACTGCTCCAGGCGGGCCTGGTACGTAGTGGGCTGGTCAGCGTACACGGCCAGGTCGCTGGCCAGGCGCAGCAGGGCGTTCTGGCGCAGCTCGATTTTCGCGTCAAGGTCGCGCGCCAGCTGGTTGATCAGCGCCGACTCGCGCTCGCGCACCACGTCTTCGATGGCGCGCTGGGCGATCAGGACGGCGGCCGCCGTCAGCACGGTGGCGATCAGCAGCACCAATGCGCCCGCGGCGAGCGAGAAGCGCACCTTCAGGGAAAGCGTTCCACGAAAACGGCGTAAGTCCATTGTCAAATGAAGTTGACTGCGCGAGTTGACCGCAGGCGTTTGACTGCTTGGGACGGCGGGCTTGGGCCGGACTGGATGGCGCGCTCGGACGAGGGGAGTACGCTGGGGACAGACGCTGGCGGGTTCAGGGCACGGCATCGGGAATGCCAGTGTACCGCACTATCTGTATCCTTAGAGCAATTTATCTACCGCCACCCAATTATTCGGGCCAAACTGTTGCGAACCGCGCAATCAGGGCGGGCAAGGCGCGGCGCTCGGGCAGCGAGCGGACCGGATGCAAGATCGAGCGTGGCAGCAGCCGGTGCAGCTCCAGCGCCGACGCCCAGGGATGGCCTGGATCGCCCTCCCATCCGATGATGAGGGCGGGCACATCGGCGAGCAGCCTTAGGCGTTCGCGCGGCGGCAGGTTGGATGCGGCCGCCGCCGCGTACAGCAGCGCGCTGTCCGGCCGCAGTGCCTGCGCGCGTGGGGTCAGCCGCGCCTGCGCCAGCCAGGGCGGCAGGTCGCGCGACGAGACGCCGGCGAGCCGTTCGATGGTCGCCATCCCTGCTGCTGCGATGCGCACGTACTGACGCGCGAAGGGCGCGCGCGCTTCCCACAAGGGCGGTGGCCCCATCAGCACCAGCCGGCCGACCTGCTCTGGCGCGTGCAGCGCCGCGCACAGCGCGGTGGCCGCGCCCAGCGAGACCCCGCCGGCGCAGAACGGTTGCGGGACCAGCGCGGCGGCCACGGCCAGCATGTCCTGTGCGAGGGCGTCCCAGCATGCCTCATCAACGCTCTGGACCGCCGCGCTTGCGCCGTGGCCGCGTGCGTCGTAGCGCACCAGTGTGCCGTCCGATTTATCGGGCCACATGCCCGCCCCGTCCTCCGCTGCCATGCTCGACAACAGGCCGTGCGCCCACACCAGGGCCGGCCCCTGGCCCCGGCTGCAGGCGTGCAGACGAGCGCCGCGAACGTCGAGGAAAGTGTTGGTCATG